>RQCD01000219.1 GCA_008668455.1 Clostridia bacterium | reverse complement strand
GTGGTCGGACCTTTTAAGATCACATGGCCCTTTTTCAGCTCTGCCAAAACATCATCCGGAATTGCCTTGTTTGCTGCCACACGGTTTTCAATTGTCAGTCCGTCAATCACGCGGAATGCAACCCTTCCCTTTTCCACCTCATCCTTTAAGAGAAATTCCAGGATTCTGTGTGCCTCATGCGTAATTGCCGGACCGATTCCGTCGCCGCCGCATACGCCGATCACAATCTGATCCAGCGCCTTGTAGTCTGTAAAGTCCTTTTCCTCTTTCATTTTTGCAACACGAAGCTTTTGCTCCTGCAGCAGATCCGCAAATTTTTCCGCAGCTGCCTTTACGTCTGCATCATATCCCATTTTGTTCATCCTTTCTTAGTTCTTGTTTTTGGTATAATTCAAAAGTCCGCCGGCATAGAGCATTTCCTTCTGCCGGTCTGACAGACTGACATTTGCCTGGAAGGTAAAGCCTTTCGTTACATCGGTAACCGTAATCACATCGCCCTTTTTCAGCTGATCGCCGATTTTTTCAATCCGCAGCTCATCCATCTGGTCAATCCGGTCATAATCCGCTTCATTTGCAAAGGTCATCGGAACAATTCCGGCATTGACTAAGTTCGCCATATGAATCCGGGCAAAGGATTTCGTCAGAACTGCTTTCACACCGAGATATAACGGCGCTAATGCCGCATGCTCACGCGACGATCCCTGACCGTAGTTTGAACCGCCCACAATCACGGACCTTCCAAGCTCCAGCGCACGTGCCGGAAAGCTTTCATCACAAACCGCAAAGCAGTGCTTTGAAATTTCCGGAATGTTGGAACGCAGCGGCAAAATTTTTGCACCAGCCGGCATAATATGGTCGGTAGTGATATTGTCGCCAACCTTTAAGCTACACCTTGCATCAATCGTTTCTGCCAGCGGTTCCGCTACCGGGAACGGCTTAATGTTCGGACCTCTTAACACCTCGACGGAATCCATTTCCGCCTCGGATACCGGAGGAACAATCATATTATCGTTAATATCAAAGTATTCCGGAAGCTCAAACCTCGGCATGTCGCCCAGGGTACGCGGATCGGTCAGAACACCGGTCAGGGCAGAAGCTGCCGCCATTTCCGGAGAAACCAGATAGATTTGTCCATCCTTTGTTCCGGAACGTCCTTCAAAGTTACGGTTAAAGGTACGAAGCGAAATACCCTTGGAATTCGGAGACTGTCCCATACCGATACACGGTCCGCATGCACTCTCCAGGATTCTCGCACCGGCATCAATCAAGACAGACAGCGCGCCGTTTTTCGCAAGCATATTCAGCACCTGCTTTGAACCCGGAGCAATCGAGAGAGAGACATCCGGATGAACTGTTTTTCCCTTTAGAATATACGCTACCTTGAGCATGTCCAAAAGTGAGGAATTGGTGCAGGAACCGATACAAACCTGATCGATCTTCAAATTGCCGATCTCCTCTACGGACTTTACGTTGTCCGGGGAATGCGGACAAGCTGCCAGCGGCACTAATTCGGAGAGATTAATCTCCACAACCTCATCATAAACCGCGTCCGGATCAGCAGAAAGCGGTGTGTACGCATCCTCTCTGCCCTGCGCTCTTAAAAATTTCCTGGTTGTCTCATCAGACGGGAAAATAGAGGTGGTTGCGCCCAGCTCTGCGCCCATGTTTGTAATCGTGGCACGCTCCGGAACAGACAGCGTTTTCACACCCTCGCCGACATATTCGATCACCTTGCCGACACCGCCTTTTACCGAAAGACGCTTCAGCACTTCTAAAATAACATCCTTTGCAGCAACCCACGGCTGTAACTTCCCGGTCAGCTCCACCTTTACCACCTTCGGACAGGTGATATAATAAGCGCCGCCGCCCATAGCAACTGCAACATCCATACCTCCTGCGCCAATGGCAATCATTCCGATCCCGCCGCCGGTCGGAGTATGTGAATCCGAGCCGATCAGCGTTTTTCCCGGAATGCCGAAGCGTTCCAGATGTACCTGATGGCAGATACCGTTGCCCGGACGTGAGAAATAGATTCCATGCTTTTTGCAGACACTGCCGATAAAGCGATGATCGTCTGCATTTTCAAAACCGCTTTGCAGCGTATTATGATCAATATATGCAACCGAACGCTCCGTCTTAACACGCGGAACACCCATTGCCTCAAATTCCAGATATGCCATCGTCCCCGTCGCATCCTGCGTGAGTGTTTGGTCAATCCGGATTCCGATTTCAGTTCCCTTTTCCATTTTTCCGTCAATTAAATGTGCGGAAAGGATCTTTTCCGTTAACGTCATTCCCATTTGAAATCCCTCCATGCCGGTTTATTTTTTTCTATATCTATTATTTTATCGGAAAATTTACATTTTGTCAATCGTTATCCGAATGTTAGCCGTACAAAACAATCACTTTTTTCCATAAAATCTTGTGGAAATTCACAAAAGACTGCAAAAAACATACTATATATATTAAAAGGAGGCTGTCAAAAATGATTTATTCCATCGTATGCTGTATCATTTATATCCTGTTGACCGTTGCAATGATTTTGCTGGTGCATAAGATTATTGAGCTGGAAAAGCCGGAAAAGGAGCTTCCGGTACTTTATATCAGTTCGGAGGATGACGCAGAATCGATTGAGGTAAAGCTGCGGATGATGATGCTGGAATATCCGTCCTCGGAAATTTACATTTCTGAGGACGGAGCGTCCGGGGAGGCTTTTGCAATCGCTGAAAAAATGTGCAGAGATTATCCGCAGCTTCATATGCAGAAAACGGCAGACGAATGAAACGTCTGCCGTTTTGTATCATTTATTTCATATCCAAAAATAACGAAATCGTATCGCTTTTATGACAGGTCCAGCCGCCCTTTCGGGTTTGTGAGGTTTCATCCAGAGAAACCTTCAGATTTGGCGTTACCAAAATCAGTCTGCCAACCGAGGAATTATCGGTCACACGCACATTCTGACCGCCGCCGCGGACATACAAATATCCGTCCACATAGGTATCCGAAAGCGTGAAGCCTTTTTCCGAAACAGCGTCGCCGACAATGACTGCGCCCTTCACCTTTGTTCCCTCTAAAATAACATCATCGCTCCGTACCAGCACATTTCCGTCCTCAAATTCGGAATAGGTACCCGGCTCATTCACATAGGTTTTTACCAGATTATCCATTAAAACTGCAAACTGCGAGCGCGTGATATATTCGGTCGGAAGAAGCTTCCCGTCAATTCCGTCCCAATAACCGTTTCCGACAATTTTTGCCGCATACGGCCGCGCCCACTGCGCAACCTCTGCCACATCTGTAAACTGATCCAGTGAGCTTTCGTCATCAATTTCTAAGAACAGCACCTGGGAAAGCACTGTGAAGCATTCCTGAAAGGTGATATTCTTTTCCGGATTCATGTTTTTTCCATCGCCCTGGAATGCATTCATCGCAACCGCCTTAGACAGCTCTGTATAATACCAGGCATCCTGGTCGACATCCGCATAACGTGAAATATCCGAGGTTTCAGTTGCCCCAAAGGCACGCACAATAATTGCCGCCATCTGCGCACGGGTGATATTATCGTCCGGATTCACCCTCATGCCGTTTTCCGTTTCCTCACCGTACAGCAAGCCGTTTTTGACAGCATTTTCTAATGCCTGTGTCGTCCAGTTATCCGGCATATCAATAAAATCTGCCGCAAATACATTCGCTGCACACCCCAGCGAAACAATCGCCGCGCCGCATACTGCGGTCATTTTTTTCAATATGTAATTCATTTTTCTGCTCCTTTTTGTTTTTTCTTTTATTTTATCATATTTTCTCAGAATCGTCTATACTTTTTTTGAATTTTCTTTATTTTTCCCGTGCGTCCATCAAATACACGCTTCCATCTGATAAAGAAATCCTCCATACCGGATAAAGCGTTTCCGAATATGCATAGCCAGGCTCTAAGGATGTAATCGTCACCTCATCCTGCGGACGGCTTTCTATCCCGACAAAATCCAGAAGAATTTCCGCCGCATTTTTTTGCGCCGCCGCTTCCTTTTTCTTCTTCAG
>RQCD01000023.1 GCA_008668455.1 Clostridia bacterium | reverse complement strand
TGTTGCATGGAATGAGGAAATCGGAAAGGCAAGCGTTTATTCCGTTTATCTGAATAAGGATCAGATTGCAGATATCGGCGCAAAAATTGTGGTAGGAGAGGGACAGCAGGTTTATGATATTGTTCTTCCCTGGAAGTTGTTATTTGACGGCGGTAAGCCGGAGCGTTTCCAATTCAATATGTGCTTTAACGATTGTGACGATGGAAAAAACCGCCATGACTGTATGGAAATTGCACCCGGAATCCTGCGCGGAAAGAGCGCAGTTGGCAACTCGATCATGGAGCTTTTTGACGGAAAGAAAGAATGGTATGCCTGGTTTAAAACCGAGGGAGCAGGCACACAGGAATCCGATCTTCCGGGTGTTGTATGGATCGTGAACGAAAGTGCAGAGGAAAAAAGCTTTGTAATCAAAAGCGAGGAATGCGGCATTGAGGAAACAGTCACCATCCCGTCTATGCAGGGAATTCGCTGCGATTTCTCCTACAAATGCGGCAAGGCAGGACAATATGCCTACAGCATTTCAGTGGAAAATGACGGATATATTCAAAGTAAGAATGTGGCTGTCACGGTCTCATATCCGATTGAAACACCGGAATATGCCGAAAAACTTATTCAAGACTGCACAGCATGGGGAGAAGAGCTTCAAGCTTTGGTGGATCAGTGCGAAAAGAAAGGAATCAATCCGCAGTATGAGAAAATCAGCGTCTTTGTCATGCAGGATTTTGCAAAAGAAAGAATCCCGGAGGATGTTAAAAAGAATCTGTTCTATCGTATGGCATACTGGAGAAAAACGCTGACCGAAATCTACGAAAATACAAAGGAACGGTTAAATTCCTATCTCTCCGGAGAAAAAACAGCCATCACTGCTCCTGTTTATCAGACCAGTGATTTGAAGATTCAGGGCAGTATGTTCTATGGGGACACCGTTTGGGACGGTATTTTTGAAAACAGACCGGTGGTTATGACCGGATATTTGCTGCACTTCCCATTGATAGACAGCGGTATTACCGATATGCCGAAGGTGGGCGCAAATGCAATCGCTCTGGAATACACACTGGGAAGTGTGATTATGAGTGCAAATAACTGCGAGGCGATTTCTGCACACTGGCCGAATAATGTCACCGGTGAGGCGGTACGGACAGAGGAGGAGGCTTATGAGGGAAAATATTCTTATAAAATCTCCAAAACCAACGACGCAGCGTCAGGCAGCTACCGCCATATCAGAACCTATTGCCCGACTCTAAAGCCCGGAACAACTTATACCTATAGCTTTTGGGCAAAGTCGGTGGATTGCGGAGATTTAAAATGGAGTATTTCCGGCGGAAAAACGCATATCATTTCCGGCACAACTGATTGGACGCAGTATACCGAAACCTTTACTACCGGAGAAAATCAGACAGAGGTTACCTTTGACCATATCATGGATCGGAAGTCAACGGCAGTTTATTACGATAATATCTCTTTGGTCGAGGAGGGAACAGAAGAAAACCTGATTCCGGACAGCGGCTTTGAAGATGTTCCGGAGGAGTTCTTTGAAAAAGGATATTATGTCCGGACGACGCCGATGGATCTTTCGAGATTTGAAAGCGCCGCAGAGAATAACCAAAGTGTGGATGTTTTAATTACTTTAGGACACATCATTCCGCAGTTCCTGTTTGACCGGTATCCGGAAATCTTTATGCAGTCGAACGGATTTAACGTGGTGAACTTTGCAAGTCCGAAATTCCGGGAAATTGTGGAGGAGTATCTGCGTTGTCTGATGGAAAATTTAAAGGATCAGACCTGTATTAATTCCTTTGACCTGGCAAACGAGGTACAGATTAATACCTATAAGGTTCCGGAATTATATCTTCCGCGTTTCCGGAATTGGCTTTTGAATAAGTATGGATCCATTGAAGCGTTAAACGCTTCGTATGGTTCATCTTATCCAAGCTTTGAGGATATCGGTTACCCAACCTCATATACAGCAAAAGAGCCGCTTGCAGTGGATTTTGATGAATACAGCGATTGGGAATTAGCAGATTTCCACCGGTTTGCGGCAAATATCATTCATGAATATCTGCCGGATATTCCGATTTATACGAAGATTATGGACTATAACGAGGATTACGGCGACATTCATATGTATGCTTATCAGACGAACGGAACAGGCTTAGACGCTTATGCAGATGTATTCAATATTAACGGCTGTGACGCATATTCCTACCTGGATTGGGATAAGGGCAGACTGGTCAAAATGCAGTGGTATGACTACATGGCAAGTACAAACTGGGCGCCGATTATCAACGGCGAGGATCATGTGCTGAAAGATTCCGGAAAGAACTATGATGATAATCTTGCCTACTTTGTCGCAAACGACTTATGGCAGGGTGCAGTACATTACCGCGGACAAACCGAACTCTGGCTGTGGGACAGCCGTGAGGAAGAAGTTGAAACGAACGGCAGTATCAAATGCCGACCGGATGCGATTGTAAAAACCGGAGAGGCAGGACTTGACCTGATGCGGCTTTCCTACGAAATTGAGGCGCTGCAAAAGGAAAAGCGCGATATTGGAATCCTGTATTCCAATGCATCTGCGGTACATACGCTGTCCTATCCGGGATGCCAGTATTATGCCTATGAGGCAACGGTATTCTCCGGAAAGAAAGTGAAGTATGTTTCGGAAAATAATATTTCCGGTATTTTTGATACGAAGCTGCTCTTAATTCCGCAGTGTCAATATGTAAGAAAAGAGACCTTAGAGGCAATTAAGCAGTACATTGAGCAAGGCGGAAAGGTTGTTATCATCGGAAAGAACTCACTCAAAAATAATGTCGCATTTGGTGAGAGTGATCCGGAGCTGGTGGACTACATTTATGCACACGCAGACTTTGTGCAGGCAGAATCTGACCGGTTTAAGCAAGGCTTAACCGAGGGCAGTGTGGAGGAGATTTATCAGACGATCAACCAGGCAATCGACAAGGCAGGCTTAAAGTATGTCACACTGGTGGATGCCGAAACAAACCGGGAGGTTTATGATGTAGAATACACCTACACCATTTATGACGGAAAGCTTTTGATCAACATTGCAAATTGGAAAAACGAGGAGAAAAAACTGAAAGTACTGGTAAACGGAAAGGAAGTTACAGGCTTTACAGAACTTCGTTCCAAGGAAAAGGTGGACGGAGACATTCAGGCAGAGTATTTAAAGCCGATTCTGTTAGCAGCGGACTGGGAGGGTGATTCGTTCTTAGACACCATCGGAAACTGGGCAGAGGATACCATTCAGACCCTGCACCGGGACGGCATTGTCAGTGGTATGACAGAAACCCGCTATGAGCCGAACCGTGAAATCACACGTGCAGAATTTCTGTCTCTCCTGATGCGCACCGGAAATTTCTCCGGTCAGTACCGTAATCAGATTGCGGATGTATCCACCGACGCGTGGTATGCAGACGCAGTTGCAGCAGGACTTTCTGCCGGTGTGATTGACAGAGAAAATTTCCGTCCGAACGAGGTCATTACAAGAGACGAAATGGCAGAGATGCTGATTCGTGCCGTGGAGAGCAGAAAGGGAGTCCTTTCTCAAACAGGAGAAAGGTTTAAGGATCAGGCACAGATCAAAAATCAGGAGGCTGTCGGAAAAGCGTCCGGAGCAGGACTTCTTTCCGGATATGAGGACGGCAGCTTCCGTCCGGAGAACGGATTGACAAGAGCAGAGGTTGCATCTGTTATTCTCCGTTACCGGAAGTTAGTGAAGCAATAGGTTGTTTTGCATATCCGCCCAATATGGGCGGATATGCAGGCACTGTCTCAGAGGTGAAAAGAAATGAAAAAAATTTTAGCATGGATTCTTACTGTGGCTTTGATGCCGCAGCTTACTGCTTTTGCAGAAACGCAGTACCAGTATGAAAACTTTTTAAAAGCTGAGACGGCAGAGGTAGGGAATCTGCTTTCACAGTGTGAGAGCCGAGGAATAGACCCTGCATATGAAAAAGAAAGCTATCATATTCTCCAATGGTACATCTCCAATGATTATATGCTCCAGGATGAAAAGAAAAAAAATCAGTGCGAGGCATCCGGGAGTCGCTGCGGAAAAAAATGTACTGCACAAAAATGCGAATTAGAGGATATTTTAAAATATAATGAAACGGCACTGACAAGCATGTGCCAAAAAACACGCGAAAATCTCACAGCATATTTAGCCGGAGAAAAGCAGCCTGAGGATATCGGAACGTATGATTTAAGCAACGTAAGAGTTTCGGAGGATGGAATCCTGCGTGATCAAAACGGAGAGGCGCTTTTTTCTGTCGGCTATGCAAAAAATGAAAACAGCCGGTTTACTCAGGCTGACATAGCGGCGCTGGGGGCTGAAAATTCGATCATTGAGATCGGCCCCTCCACAGGCTACACGATCAATGTTGCAAAGAATTGGGTGTCAAAGGCAAATGGCAGCAATATCAGCTATCAAAGAGAAGAAATTGACGGAGATTATGCAATTCGGATCGAAAAACCAACTGCAAACGGAACGTTTTCTCTAAGACAGACTGTATCGGTAGAGGCAGGAAAGGAATATGAGTTGTCTTTTTATGCAAAAGGCAGTATTTCCGGACTATCGAAGATCAATATCTATGGAAATGAAAATATAGCCTGGATTGCCGGATGCGATATTGACGCAGGCTATTGGGGAAGTAATTGGCGCAAGAAAAGCTACACATTCCGACCGACCGTCAATCGGATTGACGTTGAAATTATGGTTTCCGGCAGGGCAGACCTATTTTATCTGGATGATGCGAATTTGCAAAAGACAGGAGATTCAAAGAACCTGCTTTCCAATCCGGGCTTTGAGGAGGAGGCAACCTCCAATATGAATCCATACTGGATGCAGTCGGTTTTAAATGCTTTGAAAGCGGCAAAGGAGAATAACGTTTCCCTGTCGCTATTGATTTCACCGCACTATTTCCCAGTGATCGCAGGATATGAAAATGACACGGCGCTATATGCAAAAAACAGCGACGGGAGCTGGAAAACGGGTGAATTTATAAAATTTAATATCGAGCATCCAAAGGCAAAAGAGGTTATTGAAGATTATTTAAGAACGCTTGGAAAGATGATTTCGGAAAGTCCGTATGCTTCAGCGCTTGGAAATATCATTTTAACGAATGAATCGGCATTTGATATTGGCATTTTTGCAAATTACTTTCTCCCTGATTTTCAGGAATTTTTGAAAGATCGATATGGTGATATCAGTGTTTTAAATCAAAAATAGCTCTAAGGATGCCCTCATGCATAACTCGGACAGCGGATTATATTGGTCATTTCCGTCTGAATCATAGCCGCCCAAAACCATACTCTGACCGTCATCTCCTTGCTGAATGCCAGGATAAAGATCGGTGTCAAAATTCAGCGATATGAAGAATTCTTCAAGCAATTCAAAAATTTCTTCATCAGTGGCTCCATTTTGTCTGGATGCTTCATAAAATGGATACATATACTGGTCAAAGCGACCGAGAGTCAGATGAATGGTGAAGCTGGAGCGTAAGGAAAATATGATCAATTTCAAAAAAACACAAGCCTCATAAAAATCCCTTGCACCACGCTCTAAGACGTTAC
The DNA here is from genome assembly GCA_008668455.1 of Clostridia bacterium. Classification (GTDB taxonomy): domain Bacteria; phylum Bacillota; class Clostridia; order UBA1381; family UBA1381; genus RQCD01. The sequence continues at coordinate 11,507 of RQCD01000023.1, read as the reverse complement.
AGATAGCGCAGGATAGCACATCATTTCCTTGTTTTTTTGCAAATAAAGCATATTTTTTCGCATAAGAAATTGCAAGGTTGAGTTCTTCTTCCATTGCTTTTCCAAAATCAGCTTTTTGCGGATTTTCTGCCCTTTGGATTCTTTCGTGGATTTGCGAAAGTATGTGGCAAAAGCCGCTGGCTAATATCCGGTCATAGCCGGGTGTCACATTGCCGTACCAGCTGGGAAGCGTCAGATCAGTACTCCGGTGAAATCCAAACCGGTCGTTTTCCCATAAAACCGGTGTTTCCTCTGCAAGTACCCGGCGGAAATTTTCTGCATGAGCAAGCGGATCGTGAAAATCTAAAAATTCAATGTAATCCAAATGCTTTCTTGCTTTCCGATACTCCTTGCTTTTTAAAAATTCTAAAAGTGTATTCACGCGTTCTGTCATAAAAATCCCTCTTTCTTTATAAAATTTTAATTTTGATTCCATGCTGTAAAAATAGCTCGGAATGTGGGTTTGGCGGCTGCTCCGGGTCAAAATCCGGCTGATAGCGTCTGCCGCAAAGTGGATATTTGCTGCCGGCAAGCTTGTTATAGGGGAGCAGCTCCGCATAAAAAACCTGCTCCCGGCACATGATTTGGATGATACCGGATAAGTTTTCTTCTGTATCGGTTACACCGGGAATCAGCGGAATCCGGACAGTGAATGGTTTTTTGGAGGATACCAGGCTATGAAAGTTTTCTAAAATCCATTCGTTTGAGACTCCTGTGTACCGGAGGTGGCGCTCCGGATCGGCGAGTTTTAAATCAAACAGGAAATAGTCAGCTAAGTCAAGAACTTCTGAAAATATTTCCGGTTTGCAATAGCCGCTTGTCTGGATTGCAGTATGCAGGCGGTTTCGGAGCTTTCTCAGGCATAGAGTGAGAAATTCATGCTGCATAAGCGGCTCGCCTCCGGAGAACGTTACCCCTCCGCCGTCCTTTAAAATGATTTCGTTTTGCATGATTCGCTCAATCAGAGAGTCGGCAGTATACATCTCTCCGGAAATGCGAAGAAGTTTTCGCGGACAATGCCGGATGCTTTCTTCTGAATAAACTGCCTTTCCGTTTTTTTTTACTGCATATTTTTCACATGCACCGCAATGCAGACAGCCGTTCGGACTGCGGACAATCTCACTTTTTCCGGATTGCCCTTCCGGATTGTGACACCAGCTGCACCGGAGCGGACATCCTTTTAAAAAAACTGTGGTACGGATACCCGGACCGTCATAAATTGAAAATTCCTCAATGGAAAAGACAATTCCATTCATAATCATCACCGCCTCTTTTTCTTTTATTTTATGATAAATAGCTTGACAAAACAAGCAATATGTTATAAAATAATAGACAAAAGTTAAGATGGGAGGAGTTTTATGTTTCATCAGCCGACTAATTCAACCGGAAATTATAACTATAACGGATATTTATATCACAGAACGATGTATAAAATGCACTTCCACCGGAATTATGAATTGATCAGTGTTGTAAAAGGAGAGGTGTGGGTAAAAACGGCACACCTTGAAAAAACGCTTACAGAGGGGGAAATGCTGATTGTGCCGCCGAATGAACCGCATAGCTTTACCGTTTATAAAAATTCGTCAAAAATTTGGGTTGGTGTGTTTTCAGAGGATCATATTCCGGCATTTTCAAAAAAACTGCGTGGCGTGTGCTTTTCGCCCTTTTTCTGTCCGGAGAGGGTGTGGAGTTGTTTGTGCGATCAGCTGTTTCTAAAACCGGAGACAGATTTGTTTGAGCGGATTGGATGCCTGTATCTTGCCTGTGCAGCGTGTGAAAGATATGCGGAAAAACTGCCGAGCAGGGAGGAGGCAGACCTGATTTTTCAGATACTCTCCTATATTGATCAGCATTTCCGGGAAAATCTGACACTTGCTGAGATTGCAAAGGCTTTAGGATATGAATATCATTATTTTTCAACCTTGTTTTATACATATTTTTCAGTTCATTTCCGGGAGTTTTTAAATAGCTATCGGTTTGAATATGCATGTGAGCAGATGGAGAAAAGGGAAAAAAACCTGACTGAAATTGCCTTAGAAAGCGGCTTTGGTTCAATCCGAAGCTTTAACCGCGTGTTCCGAAAACAATCCGGAAAAACGCCGAGGGAATATTTGGAGGAAAAAAATTAAAATGACAATCCCTCAGTCAGCTTTGCTGACTGAGGGATTGTCCAATCAAAAAGAGGATGCCTTTTCTGACATCCTCCAAACAATTAATTCTTTTTCTTATTTTCCAAAGCCGCATGAATAAAGGAACGGAAAAGCGGATGTGCACGGTTGGGACGGGATTTAAATTCCGGATGGAACTGTACGCCCAGATGCCACAGATTTTTAGGATCCTCCACCATTTCCACCAGACGGTCATTCGGAGACTGTCCGCAGATCACAAGCCCTGCGTCGGTCATTTGCTTGCGGTATTCGTTATTAAATTCATAACGGTGGCGGTGACGTTCGTAAATTAAATCCTCCTGATAGATTTCCTTTCCGAGCGTACCGGCAGTCAGCTTGCAGGGATAAAGACCCAGGCGCATTGTTCCGCCGAGATTTTCCACATCCTGCTGCTCCGGCATCAAATCAATCACCGGATATGCTGTTTCCGGATTCAGCTCAGAACTGTTCGCTCCAGTAAAGCCTAACACGTTTCTTGCATACTCAATTACTAAAATCTGCATGCCCAGGCAGATTCCGAAATAGGGGATATTGTTTGTGCGCGCATAGTGTGCTGCATTAACCATTCCCTCAATTCCTCGGTCGCCAAAGCCGCCCGGAACTAAAATACCGTCTGATCCGGCAAGGAGCTTGTCCGCAGCTTCCGGTGTTAACTTTTCAGAATCCACCCAATTGATATTTACATTGCAGTAGTTTTCAATTCCGCCATGCTTTAAGGCTTCTACAATACTGATGTAAGCGTCGTGCAGGGCAACGTATTTTCCGACTAAGGAAATTGTCACCTCGTCCTTTTCGCCGTTCATCAAATCTTTTACAACGCTGACCATCTTCTTCCAGTCGCCCAAATCCGGCTTGCGATCCTCTAAGCCTAACCGGCGGCAGACAACCCTTGCAAAGCCTTCCTCCTCCAAAGCGAGCGGAACCTCATAGAGCGTGTCCAAATCAAGATTCGGGATAACGCAGTCCTTGTCAATGTTACAGAAAAGAGCAATTTTGTCGGTAATACCATCCTCCAGCGGCTTTTCAGTACGGAGAACAACCATATCCGGCTGAATTCCAAGGCTCAAAAGCTCTTTCACGCTGTGCTGAGTCGGTTTGGATTTTTGCTCTCCGGAGGTTGTGATACAGGGAACCAGTGTTAAATGTATGTAGATACAGTTTTCTCTGCCTACCTCAGTTGCAACCTGGCGGATCGCTTCTAAATACGGTGTGCTTTCAATATCGCCGACTGTTCCTCCGATTTCTGTAATTACAATATCGGTCTGCTCCTGGTTTGCCACGCGGTAAACTCTGGATTTGATTTCGTTTGTAATATGCGGAATCACCTGAACGGTTTTTCCCTCATAGTCACCGCGGCGCTCCTTGGTGATAACATTCCAATAGATTTTACCTGTGGTAACGTTGGAATTTATGCTCAGATTTTCATCAATAAAACGCTCATAATGTCCTAAATCCAAATCTGTTTCCGCACCATCATCGGTCACAAACACTTCACCGTGCTGATAAGGACTCATTGTTCCGGGGTCCATGTTGATATAAGGGTCAAATTTCTGCATTGTGACATGATAGCCGCGTGCTTTTAAGAGCCGTCCTAAAGACGCCGCAGTGATCCCCTTTCCCAGTCCGGAAACAACTCCTCCGGTCACAAAAATATATTTTGTTGCCATTTTTTCATATCCTCCCAATTCTATTTTTCAATCATTTTAAAAGGTTAGAACCCGTTTTTCTGATATTTTTTCACAAATACCTCGATTCGTCTGAGCGCCTCCTCAATCTGCTCCACAGAATATGCATAGGAGCAGCGGATAAAACCCTCTCCGCATTTTCCGAATGCTGTTCCGGGAACAACTGCAACCTTTTGCTCTATTAAAAGCTTTTCACAAAATTCCTCACTGGTCATGCCGGTAGAGGTGATGCAGGGGAACGCATAGAATGCACCCATTGGTTCGTAGCAAGATAATCCCATCTTGCGGAAACCGTCCACAATATAGCGGCGGCGGAAATTGTATTCCCGGCGCATTTCCTCCACGTCCTCATCACAGCTTTTAAGCGCCTCAATTGCCGCATACTGACTGGTGGTCGGTGCGGACATAATGCCGTATTGATGAACCTTAGTCATTGACTTAATAATTGGTGCAGGACCGTATGCATAGCCAAGCCGCCAGCCGGTCATAGCGAATGCCTTTGAAAAGCCGTCGATCACAACTGTTCTTTCACGCATCCCCGGAATTGCAGAAAATGGAATGTGTCCCTCCTCGTCATAGCGCAGCGCAGAATAAATCTCATCCGACAGCACCATAATGTTTGTTTCGGACAGCGCCTCTGCCAAAGCCTCCATACCCTTTTTTGTCAGTACACCGCCGGTCGGATTGTTCGGATAGGGAAGAATCAAAAGCTTCGTTTTTGGTGTGATATGAGCGCGAAGCTCGTCCGGAGTCAGACAGAAATTGTTTTCCTCCTTTGTCTCAATCGTAACCGGAACACCGCCTGCTAATGCAGTACATGGCTTATAACAGACAAAGCTCGGTTCAGGAATTAACACCTCGTCTCCCGGCTCAATCAGACAGCGGATCATCAGATCAATTGCCTCGCTGCCGCCGACCGTCACTAAAACTTCGCTTTTCGGATCGTATTCAATCTGATATTTTCGTTTCAGAAAACGGCAGATTTCCTGTCGCAACTCTAACACGCCGGCATTTGCAGTATAGTGTGTTCTGCCCTTTTCCAGAGAATAAATGCCTGCCTCGCGGATCGTCCAGGGTGTGGAAAAGTCTGGCTCGCCGACCCCTAAGGAAATTGCGTCCTCCATCGTTGCCACAATATCGAAAAATTTTCGGATTCCGGAAGGGGGAAGCTTCTGCACCTTCTGATTTAAAATTTCTTCATAATTTATCATAATGTAATCACCTGCCTGGTGTCTTTCTCGTCATCATCGCAAATAAAGCCGTCGTCCTTATATTTTTTCAGAACAAAATGGGTGGAGGTGCTCATAACAGCGTCCATCGGCGCAAGCTTTTCCGCAACAAACATTGCAACCTCCTTCATTGATTTTCCTTCAATCATCACGGCTAAATCATATGCTCCGGAGGACATCAGATAAACCGATTTCACCTGCGGGTATTTATAGATATGTTCGGCTATTTTGTCAAAGCCTTCACCGCGCTGCGGCGTCACACGAAGCTCAATTAATGCAGAAACAATTTCTCTTTTTGTCTTTTCCCAATTAATTTTCGCTTTGTAGCCGAAAATCACACCGTCATGTTCCAATTGTGCGATTGCGGCGGCGACTTCCTCCTCCGTTTTGCCAACCATGTGCGCGATTTGTGCGTTTGTGATTTTTGCCCCGTTTTTCTCCAGGACTTCTAAAATCTCATCCATAACCGAAGCTCCTCTCCTTTAAAATCTTGCAGACAGAAACGGATTCCTGTCTGCCGTAAAAACATACATAATATATATTATACCTCATTTTCTGAAAAATTGCTATAGTTTTTTTGAAATTTTTCAAAAAATATTCTTCATTTTGCAGATTTGTATATTTTGCTGGTCTTTTGTCGGTTTTCTGAAGATCAACTGGCGATATTCATCATTTGACACTTTTGTCTGATTGTGATATACTTGATGGAAAGGAGCTGAAACAATGAAACAACAAATGAAAACAAGATATTTAATCAGACGGTTTCTTCCTTATTATAAAAAATATCAGGGAATTGTCTATTTTGATTTATTCTGCGCAGCATTAACCACGGTTTGTGAGCTGGTGTTTCCGCTGCTTGTCCGGAGGATCACCACACTTGCTGTCAGTGCGCCGGCAGAGCTGACGATTTCCTTTGTGGGGAAGATCAGCCTTGTTTATCTGATTCTGCGGCTTGTGGATACGGCGGCAAATTACTATATGGCAGATGTGGGACATGTGATGGGAACGCGGATGGAGAGCGATATGCGGCATGATCTTTTTTCGCATTTGCAGAAGCTTTCCTATTCCTATTATACCGAAACAAAGGTCGGACAGATAATGGCGAGGATCACAAGCGACCTGTTTGACATCACCGAGTTTGCGCATCATTGCCCGGAGGAGCTTTTTATCACAGGGTTAAAAATCGTTGTTTCCTTTCTGATTCTTCTGCGGATTCATGTTCTTCTCACACTGACTCTATTCTTGATTCTCCCTCTCATGCTGTTTTGCAGTATGCGTTTCCGGGAAAAAATGAGATCGGCATTTAAGGAGTCACGCGTCCAGGTGGGAGAAATCAATGCGCAGGTAGAGGATAGCCTCTTGGGGGTGCGCGTGGTAAAATCCTTTGCTAATGAGCCGATTGAACAGGAAAAATTCGACCGCGGAAACAAACGCTTTTTTGATGTAAAGAAAATTGCTTACCGCTATATGGCAGGCTTTCAGACGACAACGCGCTTTTTTGAGGGAATTTTAAATCTATCTGTTCTGGCGGCAGGATCGATTTTTTTAATCCGCGGAAAAATTACCGCCGGAGATCTTGTGGCATACCTGCTCTATGTCACCACGCTGATTGCCTCCATCCGCACATTAATCCAGTTTACCGAACAGTTTCAGCGTGGTATGACAGGGATTGAACGGTTTTTGGAAATTATGGATATTGCCCCGGAAATGGAGGATCAGCCGGATGCAAAGGACTTTTCCGAGGGAGATATTGTATTTCATGATGTCAGCTTTCACTATCCGGACCATGATAAAAATGTGCTGACCAGTCTGAATCTTCGGATTCCAAAGGGAAAAAGCGTTGCTTTAGTCGGACCGTCCGGGAGCGGAAAAACTACGCTCTGCAATCTGATTCCAAGGTTTTATCATATATCCTCCGGAAAAATCACATTTGGCTGAACAGATATTTATGAAATGTCGCAAAAGGCGCTCCGCTCACATATCGGCATGGTACAGCAGGATGTTTATTTATTCTCCGGCACAATCCGGGAAAATATTGAATACGGCAGACCGGGGGCAGATTTTTCGGAAATTGTCTGCGCAGCAAAAGACGCAGGAGCAGACGAATTTATCCGGGAGCTGCCGGATGGGTATGACAACTATGTGGGAGAGCGCGGGGTCAAGCTGTCCGGCGGACAAAAGCAGAGAATCAGTATTGCGCGTGTGTTTTTAAAAAATCCGCCGATTCTGATTCTGGATGAGGCAACCTCCGCACTGGATAATGAAAGCGAAAAGCTTGTACAAACCTCGCTGGAGCGGCTGTCAAAAGGAAGAACCGTCTTTACCATTGCCCACCGGCTGACCACTATCAAAAATGCCGATACCATTTTAGTTCTGACCCAAAACGGCATTGAGGAGCAGGGAACGCATGAGGAATTACTTGCCAAAAACGGAATTTATGCCGCGCTATATAAAATGTAGAAAAATTGGATTATCTATTGTTTTTCACAAAAAGATATGGTATAATTGTTTTGAATCATTAAAAACGAGGAATAATGAGGGATAAGGTGTTATGAACACAGCATATATTTATTTACAGCTATACCGCATGTTTGACCGTGCAACGCCTGCAAAGTCGGACTGCGGCATGCTATGTGACCGGATTTGTTGCCGGGGAGACGAGGGCGGCATGTATTTATTTCCGGGCGAAAAAAGCGTTTTCCGGCTTTTAAATCCGGACTGGAGCAGAATTGAGCAATCTGATTTTTTCTATTCCTGGAACGGAACAAAAAAGTATCTGCCGATTGCGTTTTGCAACGGAGAATGCGACCGTTATCAGCGGCCGCTTGCCTGTCGGATCTTTCCGCTGACGCCGGTTTTGGATGAGGGAGGAAAAATGCAGGTAATTGTTGATCCGCGCGCAAAGCCAATGTGCCCGTTGGCGAAGGTGTGGGAATTAGACGATTTTGAACCGCAGTTTATCACAAATGTGGAGAGAACGTTCCGGCTGTTGTCAAAAAACCGGGAATTTTATGCATTTATGCAGGAATATACAAAGTATATCAGGGAATTTTGCAAATTCTTTTAATTTAAAGGGTGGAGAGAATGTCGAAAAGAGAAAGAGTAAAAAGAGAAAAAAAACGAAATGGATGGATTATTGCCGGAATGATTGCGGCTGTGCTTTTGGTGTTCTTTTTTGGGGCAGGGATTTTTTTGCCGAATGACCGGATTGCATCTGGAATCTCGGTGGATGGAATAGACTTAGGAAACAAAACAGAGGAGGAGGCGAAAGCCGTTTTAGAGAATGCTTCGCTCTCAGTAAGAAGTATTTCCATCACCTCCGGAGGTCAGACGCTTGAAATTCAGCCGGAGGAAATCTCTCTTGGAATTGATCCGGTGATGACTGCAAAAAAAGCGTTCGGGATCGGAAAGTCGAAAAATTGGATTTCCAATTCTGTTACGGCATATAAGCTGCTATTCGGCGGTGAAAAACTGCATTTTGTCCCAACAGTGGACGAGAAGCAGCTTTCTGGAATTTTGTACGCATTTGGAACAACCATTAACGGAGAATATACCGAATATCAGATTGAGAAAAAGGATCAGTCTGTCCGTCTGATTCCGGGAATTCCGGGTCAGAATCCGGACACGAAAAAGGCGGCTTCAGAGATTTTAGCAAGTGTGGAGAATGGCGTATATCAGAATATTCCGGTCACATTGGATAAAATCAATCCGCCCGAGGTGAGCGAGGAGGAAATCCGCCAGAAAGTGAATGCAGAGGCGCAGGATGCGTCTTATGAATATCAGGGAAACGAGGTTTCCATTCGGGAGCATGTAGTCGGCATGGAAATCACCGATTCAGAGCTTTCTAAAAAGCTTTCAGAGTTTAACCGCGCATCGGAGGTTTCCATTGAGGTGAAAACCGTTGCTCCGAAAGTGACAACCGAAACACTCCGGGCAAAGCTTTTTAACACCACGCTTGCAAGCTATGCAACCACTTATTCCACGAAGGCGGCAAACCGGGCATCAAATGTTGCGCTTGCAGCAAGCAGAATCAACGGATCAGTCATTCCTCAGGGCGAGACCGTGTCGTATTATCAGACCATAGGCGATCCCACGCGGAAAAACGGATACAAGGGGGCACCGAGTTATGAAAACGGCAAAACGTCCGAAGGCGAAGGCGGCGGAATCGGACAGGTCAGAACCACACTTTATTCTGCTGTTTTGTATGCAGACTTAAAGGTAGTGGAGCGGAGAAATCATTCTCTGACGGTTGCCTATGCGCCGAAAGGACAGGATGCTACTGTTTCCTATGGAGCAATTGATTTCCGGTTTCAGAATAATATGAATTATCCGGTGACGGTGGTTGCCTCCACGGGCGGCGGAAAGGTGACAGTATCGATTGTAGGAACAAAACGAGATGTGGAAAGGACAGTCAAAATCACACATGCGGTGGTGCAGACTACCGAGCCGACCACCAAAGAAACCCCCGATCCAAACCTGCCGGAGGGAACAAAAAAGGTGACCTCTGCCGGAAGGGCAGGGTATGTGGTGGATACCTACAAAACAGTGATTGAAAACGGTCAGGAAATCAGCTCCGGTAAGATTACGCGGAGTACCTATAAAATGGTACCGACCGAGGTGGCAGTGGGAACAAAAGCAAATGAATATGTTGCTCCAAGTCCTGCGCCCACCGATCCGCCGGCAGCAGAAACTGCAGCGGAGAAAACGCAACAGAATCATGATGACGCAATCCATCAGCCAGCGGTGTAAGCCGGCTGATGGATTGTCTGAGCAGCATTAAACGAAAGGATTTTTACAAATGACCGAAGAAAGAGAAATGAGTAAAAAGTATAAGCAGGAGTATTTGGACGGATTGGAAGCCTTAATATCCCGGCGCGAGCAGGCATACGAAAAAAAGCGCGATAGCTATATCCGTGAAATTTTCAAAAATCCGGAATTTTACCGGGATGAACTCAAGAGCATGTTTGGTTATCCGCTCACCGAAAAAAAGCCGCAGACGCTCCCAAAGGTTAAAACAGAGCCGGTTTCAGACGGTGTGGTTCGTATGAGCTTTGAGATTCTGGAGGATGTTTGGATGACAGGACTGTTTTTCCAAAAGGATGAAAAAAAGCGTCCGCTTGTGATTGTACAGCACGGCGGCTTGGGAACACCGGAGTTTATCTCGAATTTCTATGACGATACTGCAAATTATAACCATATGTTAGAGCGCGTTGTGCAGTATGACGTGCATGCTTTTGCACCGCAGCTTTTAATCTGGAGTCAGGAGGAATATCAGCTTCCGTTTAACCGGCAGGAGATTGACGCGAGATTAAAGCGCGTCGGAAGTTCGGTCACCGCGGTTGAAGTCTATGGAATTATGCGGATTTTAGATTGGTTTGAGGCACAGGACTATGTGAAGAATTTCGGAATGGTTGGACTTTCTTACGGCGGTTTTTATACACTGACAACAACTGCTCTTGAACCCAGAATTCAGTCTGCTGTTTCCTGTTCCTATTTTAATGACCGTACAACAATCGGCTGGACAGACTGGACGTGGGAGAATGCAGCAGAAAAATTCTTCGACGCAGAAATTGCCTGCCTTGCCTATCCGCGCCGGCTCTGTATTGAGGTCGGCAACAAAGATGAACTCTTTAACATTGAATCCGCAAAGAAAGAGTGGGAGCGGCTGAAAAAGCTCTGCGCCCCGGTCGGCACAGATTGGGTTGATTTTATCGAGTTTGACGGTGACCACGAATTCTGCAAATCAGATGAACCAATTAAGAGACTTGCAGACGACCTCATCTAAAATACGAATTTTATTCGTAACCAAAAGGATTGAAAAACCTCCGTATTTCGTGTATGATAGATACAGAAATATTGGGAGGTTTTTTTATGGGAACAATTTATATGAGTATTATTATGGTGTTTCGTGTGGTGCAGGCGCTGTTTAACAAGCGCGCCAGCAATCAGGTGCATGGATATACGCTGCCGCTGCAATACACGGGCATCCGGCAGTTAATGTCGGCGGCTATGGCGCTTGTGCTGATTTTGATAGCCGGAAAGGGTTTTCGGTGTGACGGAAAAACAGTTCTTATTTCGGTTTTGTCCGGTTCGATGCTTGCTCTTTCTTCTATTAGCAGTCTGTTTGCGATGAAAAGCGGAACGATTGCACTGTCCTCTTTGTTTGGAACAGCCGGTCTGTTAGTTCCGACTGTTGCCGGGATTTTTCTGTTTCATATTCCGGTACAGGGAATGCAGTGGTTTGGTATGCTGATTTTCTTTGTTTCTGCATATCTGATGATTTCCGGATCGAAAAAAGTGTTCGGGCGGTTTGATTTGAAAACATTCCTGCTGCTTTTGGGTGTTCTGTTTGGAGAAGGGTTCACCATGCTTGCACAGCAGATGTT
>RQCD01000083.1 GCA_008668455.1 Clostridia bacterium | reverse complement strand
TTGGTGTCTGTGATTGCAATGTTTATTGCCCTGGATGACACCAGCGTCATCTTCAAGATCGTGTCCTTTGCGGTGGCAGGCTTTGGTGCAACATTCGGTCCGTTAATGCTGTTCTCCATTTTCTGGAAAAGAACAAACCGTCCGGGTGCGATTGTAGGTATGGTCGGCGGCGCAGCAATGGTATTTTTCTGGAAATTAGTTGTTTCCAGGCTTGGAGGGGCATTTGCAATTTATGAGCTTTTGCCGGCATTTATCTTCTCCTCTATCTGTATCGTGGTGGTTTCCCTGGTAACCGCTCCGCCGGAGAAAGAGATTTTGGATGATTTTGAATCCATCCGGCATAAGTCGGCAATCTAAAGCAAATTGCACAGTTTTTAGAGATAATTTTCTGAAAATTTTTTAAAAGCTGTCCGCTTGAAAAAAATAATAAAATCATGTAAAATAGAGGTATCGTGCAGCAGATGTGTAAGTCCAGATGGACTTTACGCGTCTGCTGTTTTTTTTGTTTTTAGAGGAGGAAATGATATGGAAAACAAACTTTCAACAGAACACTTAGGAACGCTCATGCGGCGAATAAAATGTGCGGAATGCGAATAGTGAAAAACGCACCAGACGGTGCGTTTTTCACTATTCGCCTATTCTTTTTTCTGTTATTTCAAAATTCTCATCTGTTGTTTGTGCCTTTGTTCCGTTTGGTAAAACAATTGTTTTTAAAATACTTGCTGCGCCGCTGAGCCTTAAGGTAAAGACTTCATCACAGATTTCCCAGTCTATAGTGATAGCTCCGAAACGGGTTGGAACGATGCCTTTTGCCCAGGTTAAAGAACCAGGCTTTGGAGCAATTGTGATTTCCTGTTCTGATCCAACGGTTACTCCGAGGATGTTTGCAGAAAACTCGTAGTAGGGAGCGCAGCTCCACGCATGGCATTCGCTCCGCGGCGAATCCGGGTTTTCACACCATGTGGTACAGTGCAATTTCAACATGCTCTCCCATTGCGCAAAGAACGGAAATGCCAAATCATACTGTCCGACTTGCTCCAGTGCGCGGAACAGGAAGAAGTTCATTGAAAAGGAGCATTTTTGGAGCGCCGGATCAAAGAGATGTGAAAGCATCCGTTCATTTTCTTCAGGAGAGAGTGCATTTGCTAAGATCGACCAGATAATTGTGTGCATGCAGTAAGCTTTTGTTTTTGAACCGTTTGAAAATAGTTCAGCTTGTGGATCGTAGCATTTCTCCTTGAGCGTTTCCAAAAGGACGGAGCGACGGGTCTGATATTCGCCGGCAAGTCCGTCTCTGCCGAGCTGCGTGCAGATTTTTGCTGCATCAGACAGTGCAGTCAGATAGTAGAGATTATAAATGGTGTGTGCCTCATTGTCTTGTAGAGGAACAGAGCCGTAATCCCATTCCGGAACCCAGTCGATAAAGTCCCAATATCGTGTTGCAGTGAGATAGCCATGCTGTCTGATCTGCATGTTAAAATGCTCTAAAATGCGATCCATAACGCCTACATAACCGGACACAAATTCAGCATCGGCTGTCTGGTCGAGATAGAGCCGTAGGAGCATAATCCAAAAAAGCGAGTGGCCGGGGATAATTTGCGTATAGGTTGCCGGGGCAATGGAGCAGAGAAGTCCATTTGGACGCTGGGATTCTGCAAACTCTGAAATTCCCTTGCGAATGAGCCGGGTGTCTGCAGTCAGCCTGGAGATGGCTGCATATTCCACCAGGTAATCCATTTCATATTGCTGCTGCTCGTAATAAGGACAATCCACCACAAGATCATGGGAACAGCACAGCAGGGTACGCAGACTCACATCGTTAATTTGATTGTAGGTATCGTTTGAGCATTGAAATGCTCCGGTTATGTCAAAGGGGTAGTGGAATTTGAATGCCCGGATTGCTTTTACAGCCTCACAGTCTCCCTCAATTCGGATAAACCGAAAGGCACGATACCAAAAGGGTTCAAGCCGGCAGGCTTTCTCTCCGGTTTCAAGTGTGTCATAATAGCCGTCTAAAGTACCGTTTTTATCATCACGTATATGCTTTCCGTCCGGAAAGCTATAGCACTCAGCATAAATCACCTTGACCTGACTTTTTTCCGCAAGCTCCAAAATGATTTTGGCAGTCAGATATTCTCCGGCATCATATTCGATAAAGTCTTTGCCGGATTTGATTGGTTTTAGAGTTACTTCCTCACCTGGAAGGATCATCGGAATCGGACGTTCCTCCAAAACAAATGGAATCGATGCACCAACTGCATTATAATAGCTTTTTTTCTGAAAATTGCATTTCCAAAGCGCTTTGACCGGAACCGAAATATCTGCAATGCGCCGGGAAACAGATTCAAATGGCGGAAGAGACAACATTCCCATTGGGTTTAGGGAATAACCCTTGAGATAGGAACAAAGCCAGGATTCATCTGTGGAAATGGATTGATCATCGGATTCGCAAACCACCAATGGCATGCCCAATTTATAGACTGTTGTATAGTTTTGATTCACATATAAAACCTGAAACTGAATTAGGTTCTCGCCTGCTGGAAATTCTACCGAAATGGTATCATAGTAAAAAACCTTTTCCGATCCTCTGCAAGGCCCCTCACAAAAATATTTGCCATTGATCCGGAGAATGTACCGCGTTGAGGCAAAGATTTTTAGAAGTATTTTTGTTGCTTTGGAGTATGAAACTGCCTTTTCAAAACAATAGACGCCGGATGCGAAATATTCTTTGGGTGCGATAAAATAAGCCATGATAAATTTCCTCTCTTAAACAAGTATTTATTAGCAATTATTGCTATTATATACAATGGATTTTGATTTGTCAAGGCAGGAAATTATTTTTTTTGTGCAATATTTATTGTTTATAATAT
>RQCD01000184.1 GCA_008668455.1 Clostridia bacterium | reverse complement strand
CAACTACAAAGAGCCTTTTAGATTCTGATTTGCAGGATGGAAATTATATCAATGCGGCAGGAAAAAATGTTGTGATTGTCGGCGGCGGCGACACCGGAACAGACTGCGCCGGAACAGCAATCCGCCATGGCGCAAAAAGCGTGGTGCAATTGGAGATCATGCCGGAGCTGCCGGAGAAAAGAACCGCACAAAATCCCTGGCCGCAATATCCGAGACTCAAGAAAACCGACTACGGACAGGAGGAGGCAATTGAGGTTTTCGGAAAAGACCCCAGAGAATATCTCACCACAATCACAAAAATTGAGGGAGATGAAAACGGCGCGGTCAAGGCAGTGCATACAGCGCGTGTTGAGTGGAAAACGGACGCGTCCGGAAGAAAAAATCCGGAAATCGTGCCGGGAAGTGAGGAAGTTCGCCCGGCAGAGCTGGTGCTGATTGCAGCCGGTTTCTTAGGGCCGGAGCAGGAGCTTTTGCGCCAGCTGACCCTGGAAACAAACCAGAGAAGTAATATTCTTGCAAACGAGGAGGATTATCATACAAACCTCCTGGGCGTCTTTGCCGCCGGCGATTGCCGCCGCGGTCAGAGCCTGGTTGTCTGGGCAATCCACGAGGGCAGAGAAGCCGCAGAAGCGGTTCATCGGTTCTTAAATTCGTAATAAAAAAGAGCTGCAAAAGCTTTCAGACCGGAAGCTTTTGCAGCTAGCTTTGTTTTGTTTATGATAGTAAGGAAAGAAATTCATCCAATTCAATATGTGCCATTGACAAAATACTTTTTAGTGTGCCTTTGGCTATTTCAGAATGATTTGGAATGATGACAACCATTCCGTCTTTAACATATTTCATATGACTTCCTTTTTGACTTGCATAGCGAAAGCCAAGCTTTTCTAATACTTTTATAATCTCTTTTGGCGGCAACACTGGATATTTTGATCCCATATCACACAGCCACCTCCAAGGTCGTGATAAAAACAGGAGATGCATTGAGATCCGGTGTATTATCTTCATAAAACAGGGAAAGCGCCTCAGATAGGTTTGCAATCGCCTCATCAATTGTTTTCCCCTGCGAAGCTACCCCGGTTTCAATGCTGGTTGCAACATACCAATTTTCTTCTTTTTGAATATAGACTGTTGATTTTACTGACATACCAAACAGCTCCTTTCAAGATAGAGTATATAGGATAAACACATATTTGTCAAGAGAATCTGAAAATTTTCCTGCATGGATAGTCAACAAGGTCTGTGCTTCCGTGATATAAAAGCATACAAATCCCCCCACAGCTTTCATTAATTTACTATTATTTTATCACACTTTCATAAAAAAATCAATATGGTGCATGAAAATCTGTCATAGAGCGTGTTGCTCTTTCAGGAGATGATACAAAAAACCTTGACAAATATTTTTTCCTCTGCTATAATAAGAAAGGAATGAAAAAATTGTCATTAAGAAACAAGAATATAGAACGGATCGTCACCGCTTATCGGGTGAGAGTTTCAGAAAATCTGTACCGCAAGGATATAGAAACTGCATGAATGCTCGCTTTGTAGGATTTATGCAGTTTTTCTTGTGTGAGCGCTATGTAGGAGAGATTGCTGTATGACTGTATTTAATATTTTTTCGCTTTTGGGCGGCTTGGGAATGTTCCTCTATGGCATGAAGGTGATGGGTGACAACCTGGAGAAATGTGCCGGCGGAAAATTGGAGAAGATTTTAGAAAAGCTGACCTCGAATAAGTATAAGGGGATTCTTTTGGGTACGTTTGTAACCGCCGTGATCCAGTCGTCCGGCGCCGTAACGGTGATGCTGGTCGGCTTTGTCAATTCCGGTATTATGCAGCTGGAGCAGACAGTCGGCGTTACGCTGGGCGCAAGCATCGGTACAACCATCACAGCGTGGTTTTTGAGTCTTTCCGGTTTGGGGGGATCGAGCGTTGCCCTGCGGATGCTAAAGCCGGAGAGCTTTTCTCCTCTCCTGATTTTTCTGGGCGGTATGGTGACGCTGTTTTTAAAAAAAGACACGGTGAAAAATGTCGGACGTATCATTTTAGGGTTCGGAATTTTAATGTACGGCATGTGCGTAATGTCGGAGGCAATGTCTCCGCTGTCAGACAGTGCGAGCTTTCAGAGCCTGCTTACGGTGTTCAAAAATCCGGTTATCGGAGTGATTGTCGGAATCCTGTTCACCACAATTTTACAGTCCTGCTCTGCCTCAGTCGGTGTTTTGCAGGCGCTGTCGGTGACAGGGGCGATCACATTCGGAACGGCAATCCCGATCCTGATTGGTGAAAATGTCGGCGCATGTACCACAGCGTTGATTTCTTCGGTTAATGCAAACAGAAAGGCAAAGCAGACTGCCATCGTACAGATGTATTATAAGGTGATCAGTGCAGGACTTTTTATTCTTGTTTACTGCATCTTGGGTCATTTTATCCGGTTTTCCTTTGCGGATAAAAGCATTAATACATTTCAGATTGCCACGATTCACACATTCTTTAACGTGCTGACAACGATTGTTATGGTCCCGTTTACCGATCAGCTGATTTTTCTGGCACGGAAAACCATTCCGGAAAGCCCGGAGGAGGAAGAAGATCACAAGATCATGCATATTGACGACCGCCTGTTAAAAATGCCGGATGTAGCAATTGAGCCTTGTAAAAATGCGATCAAGGAAATGGCGGATCTGTCCTTTGGAAATGTGGACAGGTGCTTGGATTTACTGTATGAGTTTGATGAAAAGAAGTATGAGAAGGCAAATCAGAAGGAAAGCCTGATTGATAATTACGAGGACGTTTTGGCAACGGCATTGTCCAAAATTTCCGGGAAAAAGTCCAATGCGGAAACCTCACATACTGCGTCGCTGTTTATTCATGCGATCAGCGATATTGAGCGCATCGGCGACCATGCCTTAAATATTGCGGAATCGGCAATGGACATGCATAAGAACCATTTCAGTCTTTCAGACGAGGCAAGGCATGAAATCAAGGTGTTAAGACACTTGATGGAGGATGTGATAGCAGCGGCATTTGAAGCCTTTAAATCCAACGACATTGCTCTTGCAAAGCGTGTTGAGCCGATGGAAGAAGTGATGGACAGCCTGTCTGCAAAACTCAAGGAGCGGAATGTCCGCCGGATGCAGGAGCATAGCTGTGCAGTGCAGGCGGGAATTTTGTATCTGGATATTATCAACGACTTTGAAAGAATCTGTGACCATTGCTCGAACCTTGCCATCTATGTGGCACAGTCGGATCATGACGTTTATGCGGTACATGAATACAGCGACAGTATTAAAAAGGATAATCTGGAGTTTAAGCGTTACTATACAGAATTGCTGGATCAATATGAGCAGAAGCTTTCGTAGAGAGCTTGTCAGTTAAACCGTTTAGAATCTTAAATAAAGGGGGATAAAAATGGAACAAAAAGGAATTAATAACCGGTACACAGCCGCACCGGTTCTGATCCTGTCGCTTTCTATGCTGTTTTCATCCGTCGGATGGATTTTGAATGCAGGTGGTGTGGTGCTTCCGCTGATTTTGTCGGTGGCTGTTGTCATGATTTTCGGACTCATCCGGGATCGGCGGCTGTTTTTTGCCGCGCTCCTGTCTGTGGTATTGACTGTGATTGCCTGTGGCTTTGCGGCAAAGATCAAGGACATGTCCTATGACGGCATGTATTTTCACAAATCTGCTGTGCATGCTTTGGCAAACGGCTGGAATCCGCTTAAGGAATCCTTTTCGGATTTTGACCGCTTCGGAAATCTACAGGATCTTCCGCTTTGGATGGATAACTACCCAAAGGGCGTCTGGGCGGCATATGCGGCAGTCTACAAGCTGACCGGTCAGATTGAGGCGGCAAAGGGAATCAATCTGCTGTTTCTTCTCATGGTGTTTTTTTCAGCATATGATATGATTAAAACGGTATTTTTTAAAAAAGGCTTTATGGGGATCATGCTTGCGGCAGTGTTAGCGGCAAATCCGGTGATTCTTTCGCAGTATTTCACCTATATGAACGATCTGCCGGTTGCGGCGCTGATTCTGGTGTGCACGTGCCTGGGCATTAAAATTTATGCAAAGAAAGCGGATCGCTGGGATTACCTCACGCTGACGGCAGCCTTTGCAGCGTCCTTTGGCGTCAAATTTACCGCCCCGGTGTTCTGCGGGATCACGCTCCTGGCATATGGAGTTGCTGTTGGAATCAAAAGCCGCGGCAAGGAGCTTTTAAAGCCGTGTATTTCTGTGGCGGTTGCGGCAGTGATTGGCGTTTGCGCTCTGGGAGCAGATCCGTATGTCAAGCATATTTTAAACGGTCAGCATCCGATTTACCCGGTCATGGGCGAGGGCAAGTATGATATTATGAATACCAACCTCCCGGCAGGCTTTGACGAGCTTTCCGGCACGGAGCAGTTTTTCATCTCGATTGCCTCGAAATGCTCTCCGAATCCGGGTGATATTCCGATTTTGAAAATTCCGTTTACAGCGGATCGTTCGGAATTAGCGGCGCTCGGTGCGCCGGATGTGCGGCTTGCAGGTTTCGGAGTCTTTTTCTCCGGCATTCTGATTCTTGCGTTTTTCTTAGGACTTTTTGCAATCTGGAAATCTAAAAGAACAATGTCGTTAGTACCGGCAATCTTGATTTTCGGATTGATGGCGCTGTTTTTCCCGGAAAGCTGGTGGGCGCGGTATAACCCCTATACCTACTATATCCCCGGCTTGGCGCTATTAGCATTTTCCACTGTTCCGAAAACGGAGCTTGTGTCCTATCTGATGTCACTTCTGATGCTGGTAAACGGCGTGATCAGCGGCAGTGCGGTCTACTGGACGTTCCGGCATAAAACCGAAATTTTAGACGGCATCATAGAGAGCATCCGGCAGGACGGCAGAAGGGTGCTTTTAAACATCAACGATTTTCCGTGCCATGCGGTTTGGTTTGAGGAGGCAGGCATTGATTTTGAACTAACCAACCAATTTGACCCGGATCAAGAGGAGCTTGAGTTTTACCGGACAACAAAATATCAGTTTAAGGAGAATTAATCATGGACGTATGGAATGGATTTCAAAAAGAGGATTTTACCTTTGAGGGAAAGCGTGCTATTTTGGTTTTTCCGAAAAAGGCAGATGAGAAGAAAAACTGGATGCTAAAAACGGAATACTGGGACTCATTTCCGGAGCGCGAGATTGATCTTGTGAACAGGGGTTTTCATCTTGCGTATTTAGAAAATGAAACGCGCTTTGCCACAAAATCCGACTGCGACAGAAAGGCACGTTTTGCAGATTATCTTTGCGAACAATACGGACTATCCCCAAAATGTGTTCCGGTGGGCATGAGCTGCGGCGGTGCGCATGCGGTGAATTTTGCAGGATTTTATCCGGAGAAAATTGCATGTATCTATATTGACGCACCGGTTCTGAATTTTATGGATTATCCGGGCAGACTGGAGGATCAGGGCTGCGAGGCGGTTTGGGAAAATGAATTTGTCAAGGCATATCCCGGAATCACGCGTGCAGGACTCTTTCAGTTTGACAATCACCCGATGAATAAAATCCCGGTTTTAAAAGAACATCAGATTCCGATTGTCATGCTGTACGGAACAGAGGATCAGACGGTTTTCTATTCTAAAAACGGTCAGATCTTAGAGCTGGAATATCAAAATAATCCGCTTTTGAAAATCTTTCCCCGCTTTTGCCAGGGACACCATCCCCATGGTTCACTGCAAAATCCAGAGGAATTGATTGAATATATCATAGAAAAATGTAAAGAGAGGGAAACACTATGATTTTTAAAGACATGCAGAGAATTGTATTTGCAGGAGATTCGGTCACGGATATGGAGAGCGCACAGCCGGTCGGCGAGGGTTTGTTTGATCAGCTTGGAAAAAGCTATGTGCGGATCATTGACAATATGCTTGCCGCATACTATCCGGAGCTTCGGATTCGCGTCACCAATTCCGGTATCAGCGGAAACACCAGCCGCGATCTTTTGGAGCGGTTTGGACGTGATGTGGTAGATTTAAATCCGGACTGGGTATCCATCTGTATCGGTATTAATGATGTGTGGCGTCAGTTTGATTCGCCTGCTATGCCGGATATGGCAGTGCTGCCGGAGGAATACGAAAAAAATGTGGAAAAAATGATTAAGATGGTCAAGGGTAAAACAGAGGGTATTTTTCTTTTATCTCCGTACTATATGGAACCGAACCGTCAGGATGCTATGCGTGCACGGATGGATGAGTATGTTGACATCTGCCGCCGGCTGGCAAAGAAATATGACTGTATTTTTATTGATTTTCAAAGATTGTATGAGGACTATTGCAAGGTTCGTCATTCAGCTTTTATTGCATGGGATCGCGTGCATCCGAACCAGGTCGGAGCAACCCTGATGGCAAGAGCTTTCTTAGAGGCATGCGGATTTGACTACCAACATAAAGGAGTGTAAGGGCATGATGAAAACAGCAACATCGGCAGCGCTTGCGGCAATGATTTTTTCCGGCACGGTATCTGCCTATGATTTCCCGGAGCCGGACTGGGGTGCAATTTTAAAGGAGCGCACCCAAATGGTGACCGAAACGCAGTTTGATTTGTATGTGGAGGGCGATCCGTCGCTTGCTCCTTATTACGGCGCAAAATTAGAGCCGAAAGCCGGAACGTATATCGGTATGGTGGCAGATCAGGCGGAAAGCTATCTGCCGCTCGGATCGTATCTGACCTATGTGGAAATCCCGGATCAGGAGGATTTATACTATCCCTCAAACAGCATGATCAAACGGGACGATGTTGTAACGATGGTGGGGTGGAATTTCCAGTCCTTAGATGATGTGGATTACGGAAAAATGCGTCAGACGCTGGATATGCTAAACGGCTACAATAAACCGATGATGATTCGTTTTGCAAACGAGATGAATGTCTCCTCCTTAGGAGACGATCCGGATCGGTATGTGGAAGTGTTCCGGAATGTGGCGAATATGATTCATGAGTATCCGAATTTTGCGGTGGTCTGGTCGCCGAATGATATGGGCGCGCTGGATCGTCCGTTTGAGTACTATTATCCCGGAGATGAGTATGTAGACTGGGTTGGAATCAGCTGCTACATGATCCGGTATTTCGGCTTTGATAAAAACGCACAGGCGCGCGATCATATTTTCTTTATGACGGATGAGTATGCCTGGGCAACGAATAAGGTTCAGCCGATCCTGAAATTTATGGAGGAGAAAGGAATCCAAAAGCCTGTGATGCTGAGCGAGGGCGGAGTTGCCTGCTATAACAGCAACGGAGACGATTATTCCGGCTGGAGCGAGCCGCGTATGCGGAACATGTACTGGTATCTGATCATGAAATATCCGCAGATCAAGATGATTAACTATTTCAATGTTCCGTTTGATAATTACGGAGAACATTATTATTTCTCAGATAAGAGCGGCATGGACTATATCTTCCGTGAGGCAGCTGCCAACGGCGCCTATCTGAGAAGTGTGGACGACACGCCCAAATTCGTCTTTAAACAAGCCTATGACGGCGGAACAATCCATGCGGAAAACGGAAAAATCAAGCTTTACACCTATGCATATTTTGCAAATCAGCCAAATCTGACGGTGAATTATCGGATTGACGATACGTGGTATTCCTCCTCGGATGCGATTCCGTATTCGTCTGAATTGGAGCTTTCCGGTCTTTCGGACGATGAGCATAAGCTAACCATTTCCGCATTGGGAGAATCAAAGGATTACTACTTCCACAAAAAAGGTAATTTTGTGAAGTTCGGCGGCGAACCGAATACCTGGGAGGAGGACATCCGGGTGATCGTAAACGGAGATGAGGTAGCGTTCCCGGATCAGAAACCGGCAATTGTAAACGACCGCACCTTAGTGCCGCTGCGCGCAATCTTTGAGGCTTTAAAGGCAGAGGTAGCATGGGATGACGAAACGAAAACGGTTACCTCCAAAAAAGGAGATATCAGCATTTCCCTTGCCATCAATTCCGATCAGCTTTATCAAAACGGAACGCTAAAAACATTAGATGTTCCGGCGCAAATCATGAACGGCAGAACCATGGTTCCCGTCCGCGCCATTTCTGAGGCGTTTCACTGTCAGGTTGGATGGGATCAGAATACGAGAACAGTGACAGTAGAAGAATAAAAAAACCGCTGTGAGAGAAAACTCACAGCGGTTTTTTGTGGGAAAAGTTTGAGTAAACTGTTACCCTCTTATTTTAAATTATCCGTCTTTTCTGCAATGCAGTATCTCGGACGGTGTTTGGATTCCATATAGATTTTACCCACATATTCTCCGATAATGCCCAGACTTAAAAGCTGCACGCCGGAGATAAAGCAGAGAATACAGGTGGTGGACGCCCAGCCGGCAACGGTGTTTTTCAGAATACTCTCCACCAGCACCCAGATAATGCCGATCACCGATAAAAGCGAAACAATCATACCGAATGCGGTAATAATGCGGATCGGCTTGATGGAAAGACTGGTGATTCCGTCAACGGCAAGCGCAAGCATTTTTTTGAGCGGATAGTGCGATTCGCCCGAAAGCCGGACGGAGCGGTCGTAATAGACGCTGGTACTTTTAAAGCCAACTAACGGAAACATGCCGCGGAGAAAGATGTTGACCTCTTTGTAATTTGCAAATTCTTGTAAAACGCGGCTGCTTGCCAGCCGGTAGTCAGCATGATTGTAAACAATATCGCCGCCAAGCTTTTCTAAAAGCTTGTAAAAGCCGAGTGCGGTGGTGCGTTTGAAAAATGTGTCGGTTTTACGCTCCTTGCGGACGCCGTACACAATTTCGCAGCCGTTTTGGTATTCGTCCACCATTTGCTCCATTACGGTGATGTCGTCCTGACCGTCGCAGTCGATACTGATGGTAATGTCGCATAAATCCTTTGCGTACATTAGCCCGGCTAAAACTGCGTTCTGATGTCCGCGGTTGCGGCTTTGCGCAATGCCTGCAAAATGCGGATTTTCATGAGAAAGCGCGTTGATAATCTCCCAGGTCTTGTCCTTTGATCCGTCGTTCACAAAGAGGATTTTACTCTCCGTGCTGATTTTTCTTTTCTGAATTAATAAATTCAGCTCCTCTAAAAACATCGGCGCTGTAATCGGCAAAACCTGCTCCTCGTTATAGCAGGGAATAATCATGTATAAAATCGGCTTGTCCTTCATCAAATTCCTCCTGAATGTTTTTCTCCATTGTATCATAGTTTCCGCAAAAAGTCAATCATTTGTAAAATTGTATTTCTTTTTCACCCGTTTGAGCTTTTGTAAAACCGCTTTCCCGGCGAGCCACAGAAAGAGAGCGGTGGATGCAGCATGCACCAGGTCAGCCGGAATGCCTAAGGCATAGGCGGAAAGGAGCATTTCAGAGGTCGGATGCGGCTGACTCATGAGAACCGATGCCGGATTCATAATTCCGCCGTATAAAATCAACACCTCCAAAAATCCCAAAATGGCAAGCGGCAGTCCTGATTTTATTTGCTTTCCAAATCCGATTCCGGAAACCAATCCCACCATGCCGAATGCGAACATCTGCCAGGGCGTCCATGGACCTTGCCCAAAAAAGAAATTGGATAAAAATGCAGTTGCTGCGCCAACTAAAAAGCCGGTTTCACCGCCGAATGCGATTCCGGATAATATCACCACCGCCGCGGCAGGCTTAAACTGCGGAATCGGCGCAAAGGCGACTCGTCCCAAAACGGCAGTGGCGCACAGGACGCTGACGGTGACTAATTCATGGGCAGACGGCTTTCGTTTTTCAAAATGCAGAAAAAAGGAAAACAGTGTTTCCGCCAAAATACACAGGCTGATCCAGTAATATTTCCGGTCACCCAAAAAGTAGATTCCGAATAATACCGTAACCGGAACAAGCAGCAGCGGCAAAAATGCAGCAGGCGCACTTATTTTTTGGGAAAGATCTGTTTTCTTCGGCTTGGTCTGCACCTTGGGCGGCGGCGGGGTTTCTTCTGAGCTGACCGGTTCACTGCCTCCTGTGGCACAGATCAGATCGGATGCTAAAATTGCCTGCGGTAATATATTGCGCGCCATCCGGTTGGCGGCGGTGGTATAAAAGCTTTTCCCGGCGAAAAATTCCTCCGGTGTCCCCTCCGAAGTCAGCTGTCCGGCAAAGATCATCCCAATCCGATCCGCATATTCTGCACAGAATTCAAGATCATGCGAAACAAGCAGAATCGAGAGCTTTTTCTGCGATTTTAAAATGTCTGCCAATTTTTTCTTAAAGCAAGCATCCAAGCCCTTGGTAGGCTCGTCCAAAATCAAAATTTCCGGCTTTTTTAAAAGCGCCATGGCAAGCGCAAGCCGCTGCTGCTCACCGCCCGAAAGATCGTAGGGGTGTGCGTCTAAGAGCGATTCAAGCTCACATAACGCAACGATTTTTTGCCGGTCGTCCGCATTTGCAAGCGGCAAAAGCTCCTCTGAAACGGTATTTTTTGAGAAAAGCTCCTGCGGATTTTGTGTCAGCATTGTGACGGCGGCTTTTTTCTGCACCCTTCCGCGCTGTGGAGCTAACAGACCGGCGGCAATGGAAAGAGCGGTGGTTTTTCCTGTCCCGTTTCCGCCTATGAGCGCATAAAATTCTCCCCGGTGCAGTTTGAGGGAAAAGCCTCTTAAAATATCCTCTGATTCCTGTTCATAGCGAAACCATACATCCTTCAGCGATAGCACGATTTCAGAATCAACAGGATTTCCGGTACGCGGCGGCAGGGGAGAAAGCGTCTGTTCCGAAAGCCAGCTCCGCCCCTCCCGGACGGTAACCGGGCATGCTCCCTTTCCGTCTGCGGCAGAAAATACGCGCATAGGAGTGGGGAGGGCGCAATAGATTTCATGTCCCCAAAGCTTTTTTGCAATTTCACGCGGAGAACCAATGGCTAAAAGCCTTGCGTTTTCTAAAAAGATCACCTGATCTGCAAGCGGAAAAACCTCCTCCAAACGGTGTTCCGAAAGGAGAATCGTTGTTCCCAGCTCCCGGTTGATCCTTTCTAACATCTGAAGAAAGCTTTCAGCGGCAATCGGATCAAGCTGACTGGTCGGCTCGTCCAAAATCAGAATAGACGGCTGCATGGTCATGACTGCCGCCAAATTCAAAAGCTGCTTCTGACCGCCGGATAAGGTGGATACCTCCCGGAAAAACCAGTCCTCAATGCCGAAAAAGGACGCCATTTCCGAAACGCGCGTCCGGATTTCATCCCTTGCATAGCCAAGGCTTTCTAACCCAAAGGCTAATTCGTGCCAAACCTTGTCGCAGACAATCTGATTGTCCGGGTTTTGCAGCACAAAGCCGATTTTCTCTGCCTGCTCCCGGTCGGATAGGGTAGAAATATCATGTCCGGATATGCGGATTGTGCCGCTCTTTGCCCCATGCGGTGAAAGCGCCGGCTTTAGCAGGCGCAGCAGGGTTGTTTTTCCGCAGCCGCTTTTTCCGCATAAAACGGTCAGGGAGCCGCGCGAAACCGTCAGGGAAAGATCAAAAATCGCCGGAACGCTTTTCTCCGGATAAGTAAAGCTTAAATGTTCGATTTGTATTTCTTCCATTTTCGTTCCTCCCATCCATCAATCATAACCGGCAGTGCAAAAAAGAACAAATCTGCCAGAAGCAAGCCGGCTGAAAGCCTTGCCTGCGCCATCTTCGGAAAATATGAAACAGCATAGCCGCCCATGCTTCCACCCAGGACAATTGTAATGATCAGTCCTGAAAGAGCAAAAAGCGCATATAAATCCCGGCGGCTCCACCGGTAGTTGGTGTAGGCAGTTCTGCCGGGCAGTCCAAAGCCGCGCGCATGCATGCTGTCGGCAGTATCGGCGGCATTTTCAAAGCTCCAGGTAAGCATGCCCAAGATCAGATGAATTCCGGCCTTTATGTGTGCAAAGCGTTTGCCTCTGGATGTATTTCCCAAGGCTTTCTGTGCTTTCTGCATTTTTTTCAGCTGCGCAGAAAACCGAGGAACAAACCGCAGCGACATGGAAAAAACCAGGGATAGCGACGGTGAAAGCGTTCCGAATACATACATCAGCTTGTCGCTTGTGATCACATGGCTTGCGCATATGCTGTGGCAAAGCACACCGGCAAGCATGCATGCCGCCGCAAGGCCATACCAAATTGATTCTGCCGTCAGCGGATTGCCGTTTGGAAAATAGGCAAGAATCGTTGCACCCTCATGATTGATCAGCGGATTCAGGAGTGCGCCAAAAAGCGCAAGCGGAAGAATCCAGGAAAGCTTTTTTGCCAGTCCGAGTAAGACCATATGCCATAATCCAAATAAAAGGCTCAGAGCAAGACAAACCGGATGCAGAAAAAGGACAGAAAAGCTGATTGCCGCGGCAAAATAAAGAATTTCTAACAACGGATGATACCCTCTATTCATCGCGCTGTCCTCCGAAGCCTGCGCCGATATCCCGTCCCAAATCACAGGTATAGAGCCATTCCACACGATCTCCGTTTTTTAATATGTAATTGGACGCACCGTGGCTTGGAAATTCTCCGTTGACCCGGTACATCCAGCCAGACAGCTCGCCTGCGTCAAATTCATAAAGATTCCCGATCCCCTCGATAGAGGCGCTATTTGTCACCGGGGTAAGGGAAAATTCCCTGTGGATTTTGTGTGTTTTTGTCTCGCGTGTTAATACGGCAAATGCGCTTTCACCTTCGGAAAAT
>RQCD01000159.1 GCA_008668455.1 Clostridia bacterium | reverse complement strand
AATCGAATCTTTCGGTGAAGGAAATCAGCGAGAGTCTTGGTTTATGCGATCAGTATTATTTCTCGCGCCGGTTTTTCCAGAATTTTGAAGAAAGACCGCTTGCATCCCGTACCCGCACCCGAAAAATTAATCAGATTTAGCGTTACCTATTTAATAGGAAGAAACTCAATCCGACGGCAAGCAAAATTGCTGTCAGAATCCAGGGAAAAAGGGCGGAAAAGCTCTTTTTTTTCTGTAAATTTTTACGGTTTAAATATTGGTTTACCACCCGTTCTGCCTCCTGAATCACCTGATCCTCTAAAGCCGGATTGTAGTCCTTTAAAATCAGAATTGCCTGCATGATATAGGGGGAAGAAAAGCTGTCTAAAATCACAACCTGTTTTGTCTTGTTTTTCATAAATTTCTCATTCCAATCTGTAATAATTTTGTCGCATTTTCTGCGGTTTTCTTCTATGGATAGTTTATCCAAATTCGCTTTATTCTATTCAAAAACGGGAATAATTTTAGGTGTCTCAAAAACATTTTGGAACAAACTGGAATAAAACACATCAATTTTGTATAAAATTGTTATGGAAATATGAAAAAAATCGGCGGTAATTTCGTAAAGATGTAACAAATTCTTAACAACTTGCTTGACTTTTTCATGTCTCCATAGTAAAATACACCGTAGACAGGAGGAAAAGTTATGTTTTCAAAATTTAAAACCGGAAAACGAAACTGCTCACCGCAAAAGTTTTTGGAATCGCTCATGGCTCTTACCCTGGTATGCCTGATCACGATGGGTGCTGTATACGATGCGTCGGTAAAGCAAATTACTGTGATCAAGAGTGATGTGTTTCAGGATTCTTATGAATCGAAAACCCTGCGTACACGTCAGAATGACGTGAAAGCTTTTTTAAAGGAAAATGACATTGAAGTAACAGACACACAGCAGCTCAGCGTGCCGCTCGAAAAGACGCTGGAGAATGCAGATATTCTTGAAATTAAGCAAGGAAAGAATGTACGTCTGATTTCAGGAGGAGAAGAAACAAGCTTTTTGGCAACAGAAAGAAATGTCGGAGCAATTTTAGAGGATGCCGGAATTACATTAGGTGTAAACGATTTCACCGAGCCGGCGGTCAATGAGAACATTTCGGACGATCAGCAAATTATCATCCACCGGGTGACCGAGTGGCAGAGCGTCTCTTATGAGACGATTCCGAGTCCGAATGTGATTGTTGAGGATGAGAACCTCTACACAGACGAAAAGAAAATATCCTGGGGCAAGGATGGAAAAAGAGAGCTTACCTACCGCGTTTTGTGCGAGGGAGAGCATGAATTTTCCAGAAAGCTTGTTTCGGATGTCATTGTGGAGGAGCCGGTAGATACCGTTGTCCGGGTCGGAACAAAAATACGTCCGACGGTTGTGACAGCGTCCGGTCAGACACTGACCTATTCCAGAAAAATTCAGGTGACAGCAACTGCATATGATACCTCGCCGGGTGAAAACGGCGGCTATAGCAGAACAGCATTAGGCTTAAAGCCGGGTTACGGCATTGTGGCGGTTGATCCGAGGGTGATTCCGCTGGGAACAAAGCTGTATATTGAGTCTCCGGACGGAGGCGCATCCTGGAGCTATGGTGTATGTATTGCCGGAGATACCGGCGGTGCGATTAAGGGTAACCGGATTGATCTTTGCTATAATACGCAGGGCGAATGCATTCAGTTCGGACGGCGCAGTGCAACAGTTTACGTTTTAGACTAACAAAAAAGCTATTTGATCGGAAATCCGGTCAAATAGCTTTATTTGTTATATTGTAATCGCGTGTCCTTCCCATTCCTTTGCAGGCTTTGCGTCCAGAAGCTGTGTAATCGTCGGAGCGAGATCCAGAATGCTGACATTTGAAATTTCTCGGTTTTCAGCAAACGGAGCGCCGCAGAGGAACACAGGGATGGTCATATCTTCTTTCACATTCTCTCCGTGGATTCGGTCATGACCGCCGTGGTCAGCAGTTAAAATGACGGTGTATTCATCCTTCAGGTTTTCTAAAAGCCGATCCATGGATTTGCAGGTTTCAGTTACGGCACGCTGATATTCGTCGCTCATCCAGCCGTAGGAATGCCCTGCACCGTCCGTCCATCCAAGATAGAGGAAGGTGAAATCAATGTCGTTTTCGTTCAGATACTTCTCCGCGCTGTCGCAGAGCTGCTGATTCGTGGTTTCGAAGCTGTCTAAAACGCCGGAGCGCATTTCGCTGTAGAAAAGACTTCCCGGACGGGAAAGATCCCGAAGCTCCTCCCAGTTGTAGAAGAAGGCGCATTTTTTGTCCGCTTTTGCAAGCTGTTCAAACAGTCCCGGAACAGGTCTTACCTGCGGAGTGTAGGTATTGGTGGTAACGCCATGGCGCGATGGCTCTACGCTGTGAAAAAGCGACATGTGGCAGGGGAGCGTTACCGACGGCATCACCGTCTGCGCTGTCATGCAGTATGTACCCTTTTTCATCAGCTTCTGAATAAACGGCTGCTCCTCTAAACGGTCCGGACGTAATCCGGCACTTAACCTTAATAAAACTTTCATTTCGGATGCTCCTTTAAAAATATTTTTCTTTCAAGGATTCAAAGTTTTCTGCGATGTCCTTT
>RQCD01000130.1 GCA_008668455.1 Clostridia bacterium | reverse complement strand
GTCATAGATGGCGAACATTTCAACGCCATCAAGCCAGGGATCCGTTGTATCCTGGACGGTTAGATCTGGCTGTTTTGCCATGGTTTAGGCGATATTTTGAATGCGTTCCAAAGCGGAAACATCCATTTTCTTCGTATTAGATGCCTGCAACAACCGGGTCAGATCAACAAACAGATCGCGTCCGAACATGCCCCGGTACAGGCGCGGTGTGGCGGCAGTCGCCTTGAATGTGACAGACTTACCGCCGATTTCAATTGTTCTTGTATTTTCCATTTTCCGCGCCCTCCGATTACGATCCTACGACTGTACCGCCGGAGGTCTGCACGGTTTCAAACCATTTGGAATAAACCTGTCCATCCTCTGTGATCGTGGTGCGCTTAATAATCCTGGTATCTTTCGCCGGGGTTGCAGAGATACTGATTTTCGTTGTCTTTGCCTCCATCCGGTCGCCTTTTGTTGCGGTGTCTAAGTCCGGAGGAGTTGCCATGCAGCGGTAGAATACGTGTCTGCGCTTCTGCTGATCTCCGTCCATCTCAAACAGCAGAGCAAACGGACACGGCTTTCCGTCAGCAGATTCCTTGATGGTTGATTCATCCACTTCAAAGCCTAAGCAATCCGTATAAAAGCTTTGCGGAAGATTGGTAAACTCAAATTCTCCGTCATAGCCTTTGTTATCCACAGCAACCGCATATTCCGGGTCATCATCCGCTGGAATTGCTGTCCGCTCATAATTCTTTTTCAAGGACGCGTTTACCGCTCCTGGGATTGCTACCGGAGTAGCATATTCTGTCCCGGTTTCGCTCTCCTCCGTGATTTTTGCATAATAAACTTTTTTCAAGCCATAATTGATCTTGTTTTCTGTAGTACTCATTGTGATCCCTCCATTTTAAATTTGTATACTGTAGGTAATTACATAAACATCCTGTTCACTGATATAGGTTTCGTCCGTCTGATATACAAGCTCGGCAGAATCCAAAAGCTTTTCTATTTTTTCTTCCAGTTCCGGATTCTTTTCCTTGACATATAGTCCGATTTCATAATCGTGCAGCTTGATATATGCCTTATCATCCGCTAAAATATAGCTCCTGCCGGTACTCCAAAAGCAGAGATACGGCGGTTTTACCTCATAATCAAAATGATCATAACGAACAGGAATTTTCGTTTTTTTCAGCAGCTGATATAACTGACCGTGTGTCATTTTTTCAATTCCTCCAAAATTTCAGGGTATAGGGTCTGAGCCATTTCCTCCGCATCTATCCAGTGCGGATATGCTTTTGAATCTGGCTGATTTCCAGGCATCCCATGACCTTTTTCTAACAGGTGCGTCAAACTCCACTGATGGTCTGCGGCATAGACTGTGACAGCCTTGTAGCCGCGTGCTTTCTCGGTCACTTTTTTTTTAAAGCTTCCCTTGTACGCTCCGGTTTTTACCGGGATTCGCGGATGAACTTTTAGCATTTTTACAACCTTATTTGCCGTTTTATCCACCGCTTTCTGAACAATCCGGTCAGTTTCCACGGCGTATTCCTCAACCGCTTTCGTGATCTCCTTTGCAAGATCTGATATATTAGTTGCCATTCCGCACAACCGCCTTGATTTTCAAAATATCGTTTGACATCATGAAGTTGTCAACATGCTGGATGTCATATTCCTGCGAATCATATTCAATCAGGTATTCCTGCGGCTTGATTCCTTTCACCGCCATGCAAAACCGGATTTTAAATGTGACCTCGTTTTCTGCATTTATCTGACGCGCAGCATAATATTCCTTGCCGCCAACGCAATTGATCTCTGCCTTGCAGGAATGACAAAGAACCTTTTTCATGCAGCAGTTGCCGTATTCGTCCGCGTCATCCTGCAAGCGATAAATTTTAATTGGCTTCCACATCATCGCACCTACTTTCCAGTTTTAACTGTAACGAGAAATCCTCCACCAGTTTCCGGACATTGCCGCTTGCTTTATCGGAAATACCTCGGTTATCGTACAAATCGGAAATGACGATCAGAGAGAGCATTTTTGCCCTCTCTGACATTGTGTCATAATTCGGATTGACCGCACCCCTTAGATATTCATCTGCTGTCGAAATCAATCCTTGCAGGATATCATCATCATCGTCAAAATCTATATGCAGATAGCTTTTTACATCCTTGAGTGTTACCATCCGACCACCTCATTATCACGCGCCAGTTTTCGGTGCGGTTTCCACTTCTCCATAGATGTAAATTTTATCAGACGAATCCTTTTGAATTACATCAATAAATTCAATTAATCGTGCTACCGTGGTATTCGACATGAATCCTGCCTCTGTGCTGGTTGCAAAGGAAATCATGCCGTTCAAATCAACAAAGCTTACAGCTTCACGGAGATTGCCATAGAAAAACGGTGTTTTTTCCGGCTTGCTCGATGTTGCAGCAGTAGAGGGGAGGAGCGAATCAGAGAATACAATCACATCATATCCAGCAAATTTATGTACTCCAGGGGCTGCGACATCCTGCGTCAGAATCGGTCTGTCGTTTTTGTCAAGCTGCTTATCCAGGTAATCATAACCGGTCTGATTGGTTACAATCACTGTTCCATAGAGAACAGCCGGGTCTAAATCCTTATTCAGAGAGCTTTTCAAAGCCTTCCCATCTGCCAATGCTTTAGCGGTCTTGCCGTTTTTCAATGCTGCAATTGCCATAGAGTTTTCGGTAATGACCGCTTTCTTTGCGAATACTTCTGCAACATAGGCAATCAGTGCATTGTCGGACAAGGATAACAGGGTATTTGAAAGCTTTATGAATGCTGCTTTCTCTTTCAGGGAGAATGAAACATTCTTAAACTCAATATCCGTCACATCTGTACCGTCTGTGCCGTCTGCGAAATCTGCTAAGCCTGTCAGCGTTTCAAATCCCTCCACCGGGAAAGAACCGGTTAACGCGCCGGCGGGCAGATAACCCAAAACATCGCGGAACGATTTATAGTCCCGGATTTTCTTAACAATCTGAGGCTGGATATCCTGCGGAAGGATATATCACTCGCCCTTTACACCGTTCACATTGGAGCTGGTCCGCAAAACAAGGCTCTATTCAGGGTCTTCCAAAGGCATGCCGGAGATGGCTTTGATGTCTGATCGCTGGCTGTCAGCGGTTTTCTTTTCTGTGCCGGTTTTGTCCGGTAATCTTGCCTGATCTGCTTCAAACAGTCCTTTTTCCACTTCATATTCCTTTTTCAGCTCAGCAATTTCGGATAGCTTTTTTTGTTCTTAATCAAATCTCTTTTCGTCCCGAAAAGCCTTTGCTTCATTCTGCAATGTTTCAATTGCCGTTAAAATTTCCCTCATTCTTTT
>RQCD01000096.1 GCA_008668455.1 Clostridia bacterium | reverse complement strand
TCATTGGTGAGCAGTGCGCCGCCCTCTCCGGCGCTGATGATTTTGAACTGCTTAAAGCTGTATGCACCGGCGTCGCCGATTGTGACTAGACGATTACCCTTATAGGAACCGCCGTCTGCCTGGCATGCGTCCTCTACAACCTTCAGACTGTATTTCTTTGCAAGCGCCATGATTTTTTCCATATTGCAGGGGAAGCCCTGAATGTGCACCGGCATAATCGCCCTCGTGTGTTCTGAGATTTTTTTCTCTGCGTCCTCACAGTCAAGCGTGAGTGTTTCGTCGACTTCTGCAATGACCGGAATTGCACCGGCTGCAACCACCGCCATTGCGGATGCAATATAGGTGTATGCCGGAACAATCACCTCATCACCAGGTCCGATCCCAAGAGCGGTCAGAGCGGAAATAAGCGCTGCTTTTCCGCTTGTCATTGCAAGGGCATGACGGACGGATAGCTTTTCGCACAATTCCTGCTCAAAGCTCTCTGTTTCATGACATGCGTCATTGATTTTAAATAAATTTTTTGACCGGATTACCCTTGTAACCTCGTCAATTTCTTCCTGTCCGATTCTATACATAATGATACCTCCGTTTTTTGTAGCTTGTGAGTGATTCTCACTTAAGCATATTATAAAACACCGATGATAGAATTGCAATCCCGAAATGTATTAAGTTATACCCAAAAATTCACATTACGGTTGACAAGGAGATCACTTTTTGCTATAATGTAAAAAAAGGAGGGTGTGTGTATGAACAAGGTGATTTATCAGCCGCTGATTATGGGAGAAAATCCATATACAGTCTATCTGACCTCCCTTAGTGAGTTTCCGCCGCATTGGCACAGCGAAATTGAGATGATCTATTGCGTTTCCGGCAGCTTTGTAGTAAAGACTGATCATACAGCGCATACCGTTACGGCTGGAAAGTGCGTTTTTGTGGGGAGCGCGCAGATTCATAGCTGTTATGAGTGTACAGAGGATGCCGAGGTACTGGTAATTGAAATGGGCGCTGCATTTTTGGGAGAGGAATTCAGAAGGTTTTCAGAAAGACGGCTTTTCTCACCGGTGATTGACACAGAGCTGACCGAGAACATACTTCTCAAAAATTTACTCAAAGATATTTGCTGCGTTTCGTCGGATGATGTGTGGCATCAGAAGGGATGCCTATACCTTCTTGCCTCATATATGCTTTCGATTTCGGACGAGGATTGGGAGTATTGCCGCCAGACCCGGAGAAGAATTGCGGCGGTAGCAGATATACAATCGGCAATTGATTATGTTGCTGAAAATTATAGAAGAAATATATCGGTAGAAGAAATCTCTGCCTATACAGGCTACGGAAAAAGTAACTTTTGCAGACACTTTAAGAGCTTGACGCATATGAGCTTTCATCGGTACTTAAATATGTTTCGGATGAAAAACGCATGCATTCTGCTAAGATCGACAAGCATGTCTGTCTCAGAGATTGCAGCTGCGGTGGGGATTCCGGTTGAAAAGAGCTTTGATCGGATTTTCCGGCAGCATAACGGAACAACCCCAACACAGTATCGCATGCAATTTATAGAATAAGCTTATCGCAAAAGA
Organism: Clostridia bacterium; assembly: GCA_008668455.1. Taxonomy (GTDB): domain Bacteria; phylum Bacillota; class Clostridia; order UBA1381; family UBA1381; genus RQCD01. Next base: position 6,179 of record RQCD01000096.1, on the reverse strand, counting down.
GCCTCCTGCAATGCCGGAATAGAATCCACAATCAGATCTGCGCCGGCCGATTCCAGTTCGCCGGGTTCGGCATAGCCAAAACGGACGCCGATGGAGGGAATGTGACAGGTCCTTGCTCCCAAAATATCCTGTCTGCGGTCGCCTACCATAACCGGAGCTGCACCGTCCGGCAGCTGGCGGAGAACCTCCTTGATCACATCGGTCTTATGACCTCTGGTACCGTCAAGCTCTGCGCCGACTAAAATATCAAACTGATCAATCAGATTATAATGCTCTAAGATTTTCCGCGCAAAAATATGCGGCTTTGCAGTTGCTAATGCCACAGTTTTCTGATGTGAATGAAGGGCGCATAAAAGCTCCGGAACTCCGTCAAACACGCGGTTTTCAAAAAGTCCGGTAACAGAAAAGCGTTCCCGGTAAAATGCGACTGCCTGTTTTGCCTGTTTTGCCGACATGCGGTAAAATTCCTGAAAGGAATCGAACAGGGGAGGACCGATAAAGCCTAAAAGCTCGTTTTCGCCCGGCGGTGTGATGCCGCATTTTTTCAAAGCATATTGCACGCTTTTTGTAATTCCTTCCTTCGGGTCGGTCAGCGTGCCGTCTAAATCAAATAAAATCGTATCGTACATAGTTTTCCCATCTTATGAAAGTATTTTTTTCAGATAAAGTCCGGTATAGGAGTCTTTTGCTTTTGCAATCTCCTCCGGTGTGCCCTTGGCGATGATTTTTCCGCCGCCTGCACCGCCCTCAGGACCTAAATCCAGAATATAATCCGCTGTCTTGATCACATCTAAATTATGCTCAATCACAACTACGGAATTGCCGCCCTCTGTCAATTTCTGCAAAACCTCAATCAGCTTATGCACGTCAGCGGTATGGAGTCCGGTGGTCGGCTCGTCTAAAACATAAATGGTTCTGCCGGTGCTTCGCTTGGAAAGCTCGGTTGCCAGCTTCACTCGCTGCGCCTCGCCGCCGGAGAGAGTGGTGGAGCTTTGTCCCAGCTTGACATATCCGAGCCCGACCTCCTGGAGCGTTTCCAGCTTTCTGCGGAGCTTCGGAAGATTTTCAAAAAAGACTGCCGCCTCGTCCACCGTCATTTCTAAAACGTCATAAATGTTCTTTCCCTTGTATTTCACCTCTAAGGTTTCCCGGTTGTAGCGGTGACCCTTGCAGACCTCGCATGGAACGAACACGTCGGCTAAAAAGTGCATTTCGATCCGGACAATGCCGTCTCCTGCGCATGCCTCGCAGCGTCCTCCTTTTACGTTAAAGCTGAACCGCCCGGCTTTATAGCCGCGGATTTTTGCTTCGTTTGTATTTGCAAAGACCTCCCGGATGTCGTTAAAGAGATTGGTATAGGTGGCGGGATTGGAACGCGGCGTTCTGCCGATGGGGGACTGGTCGATATTAATAATTTTATCCAGCTGTTCGATTCCGCGGATTTCCTTATGCTCACCGGCATGCGTCCGTGCACGGTTTAAGTCGTGTGCCAGTTCCTTATACAGAATCTCGTTGATTAGGGAGCTTTTTCCCGAACCGGACACGCCGGTGATACAGGTAAGAACGCCAAGCGGAATTTTTGCGGTAATGTTTTTCAGATTATTTTCCTTTGCGCCGACAATTTCCAGCCATCCGGAAGCCTTTCTGCGGGTTTCCGGAACAGGGATTTTCTTTCTGCCGCTTAAATATGCGCCGGTAACCGACTGTTCGTTCTGCATGATTTCCTCTGCTGTTCCGGCTGCAACCACCTCTCCGCCGTGAATGCCTGCGCCGGGACCGATATCAACAATATAATCAGCCGCACGCATCGTGTCCTCGTCATGCTCCACTACAATTACAGTATTTCCCAAATCACGCAGGTGCTTTAGTGTTCCGATTAAACGGTCATTGTCACGCTGATGCAGTCCGATGCTCGGCTCGTCTAAAATGTATAAAACTCCCATTAATCCTGAGCCGATCTGGGTTGCTAAACGGATTCTCTGTGCCTCGCCGCCGGAGAGCGTTCCGGAGGAGCGTGCAAGCGTCAGATAGTCCAGTCCGACATCTAAGAGAAATTGCAGCCTTGCCTTAATTTCCTTGATGACCTGCTTTGCGATGATCAGCTCACGCTCGGAAAGCTGTAAAGCATTCATAAAGTCCATGATTTCGCGGATGGATTTACAGGTCAGGTCGTAGATGTTGACCCCGTTTACTGTGATGGCAAGCACCTCGTCGTTTACCCGCGCACCATGGCATTTCGGACATTCCACCATGTTGATATACCGTTCTAATTCATGCTTAGAGTATTCCGAGGTGGTTTCCTGATACCGACGCTCCAAATTGGTCACAACGCCTTCAAACCGCGCCATATAATGTCCCTGCCCGTAGGAACGGTTGTATTCCATCCGGATTTTTTCTGTGCCGCTGCCGTAGAGCACGATATTTTGAATATTCTTCGGAAGCTCGCAAAACGGCGTGTTGATGTCAAAGCCGTAATGCCTTGCTAAGGCAGTGTAATACATATGCGCCATGCTGTCCTCAATTTCCGGCGCTGCCCAGCCGCTGCAATAGATTGCCCCCTCTAACAGGCTTAAGCTGTCGTCTGCAATAATCAGATCCGGATCAATTTTGGAAAGCGCTCCCAAGCCGCTGCATTCCGGGCATGCCCCGTAGGGGTTGTTAAAGGAAAAGAGACGCGGCGCAGGCTCCTGGAGACTGATTCCGCAGTCCTCGCAGGCAAAGCTCTGGCTAAAGGTGAGTATTTCTCCGCCGATGATTTCGGTCATTGCTATGCCGCCTGCAAGCTCCAGGGCGGTTTCTAAGGAATCGGTCAGCCGCTTTATAATATCCGGACGGACAATCAGCCTGTCCACCACAATTTCAATGCTGTGCTTTTTTGTCTTTTCCAAAGCAATCGGCTCGGAAAGCTCATGCTGTTCTCCGTCGATACGGACGCGGACATAGCCGCTCTTTTTTGCCTGCTCCAGCGTCTTTTTATGCTCGCCCTTTTTGCCGCGGATCACCGGCGCTAAAATCTGAATCCGGCTGCCCTCCGGCAGCTTCATCACCTGATCCACAATCTGGTCAATTGTCTGCTTGGAAACCTCTTTTCCGCATTTCGGACAATGCTGCACGCCAACCCTGGCATATAAAAGCCGCAGATAATCGTAAATTTCGGTCACCGTTCCAACGGTGGAACGCGGATTCTTTGAGGTGGTTTTCTGATCAATGCTGATGGCAGGCGAGAGACCCTCAATCAAATCCACATCCGGCTTTTCCATCTGCCCCAGAAACTGACGCGCGTAGGAGGAAAGCGACTCCACATACCGCCGCTGCCCCTCGGCATAAATTGTGTCAAATGCAAGGGAGGATTTTCCTGAGCCGGAAAGTCCGGTTAACACCACTAATTTTTCACGCGGAATTTTCAGACTGATGTTTTTTAAATTGTGCACTCTTGCCCCTTTTATGATAATATTTTGATTCATTTCATGCTTCTCCATGTTCTAATTTTTTAATCCGGTCGCGCAGCTCGGCGGCACGCTCGAATTCTAAGGATTCTGCCGCTAAGAGCATTTCATCACGCAGATCGGCTATCATTTGCGAAAGCTTCTGCGGCGACGGCTTTTCGTCCGTCTCCTCTGCCGGCGACATTCCCTCTAAAGCGCGGCGCACACTTTTTTGCACGGTATGCGGAATAATGCCGTGCTCCTCGTTAAATTTCTGCTGCAGGGCGCGGCGGCGGTTTGTCTCGTCGATTGCGCGCTGCATAGAGCCGGTGATCTGATCTGCATACATAATGACCGTTCCGTCCACATGCCGCGCCGCTCGTCCGATGGTCTGAATCAGCGACGTTTCGCTCCGCAAAAAGCCTTCCTTGTCCGCGTCTAAAATTGCAACCAGGGATACCTCCGGAAGATCAAGTCCTTCCCGGAGCAGGTTAATGCCGACTAACACGTCGAATTCTCCGCTCCGGAGATCCCGGATAATCTCGGTTCTTTCAATTGTTTTCACCTCGGAGTGCATATACCGCACCCGGATTCCTGCACCGTGCAGATATTCTGTCAGACTTTCTGCCATCTTTTTCGTAAGCGTCGTAACCAAAACACGCTGATCCTTTTCGGTTCGCGCGTGAATCTCGCTGATCAGATCGTCAATCTGATGTTCGATCGGGCGCAAATGGATGACCGGGTCTAACAGTCCTGTCGGACGGATCAGCTGCTCTGCCGTCTGCACAGAATGCTCCTGCTCGTACGGACCGGGGGTTGCGCTTGTAAAGATCACCTGGTGGATTTTTTGCTCAAATTCCGAAAAGACAAGCGGTCTGTTGTCAAAAGCAGAGGGCAGGCGGAAGCCGTACCGAACCAGTGTTTCCTTTCTTGCGCGGTCGCCGTTATACATGCCGCGCACCTGCGGGACAGTCACATGCGACTCATCTATGATCATCAGATAATCCTCCGGAAAGTAGTCTAAAAGTGTGTATGGGGCGCTCCCGGGCGCGCGTCCGCTGATATGCCGGGAGTAGTTTTCAATCCCCTGGCAAAAGCCGATTTCACGCATCATTTCAATATCATAGCGCGTGCGCTGTTCGATGCGCTGTGCCTCAAGCAGCATGTTGTTTTCTTTGAAATAGCGGATGCGCTCCTCCAGCTCCTCCTCAATTGCAGCGATTGCAATTTCCATTTTCTCCGGCGTTGTGACATAGTGCGAGGCAGGGGAGATGACGGCATGATTCCGGTATCCGACCACCTCTCCGCTCACCACGTTCACCTCGGAAATCCGCTCAATCTCATCTCCGAAAAATTCCACCCGGATTGCGTTTTCACCATTGTTGGAGGGGAAAATCTCCACCACGTCTCCCCGGACGCGGAATTTATTCCGGACAAAATTGATGTCGTTGCGCTCGTACTGGATGTCCACTAATTTTTTTAAAACCTCCTCGCGATCCCTGACCATGCCCACGCGGAGGGAGAGCATCAGATTCTGGTAATCCTCCGGATCGCCCAAGCCGTAAATGCAGGAAACGCTCGATACAATGATCACATCCCGGCGTTCAAACAGCGCGAAGGTTGCGCTGTGGCGCATTTTATCAATTTCGTCATTCATCGAGGAGTCCTTTTCGATAAAGGTATCTGTCTGGGGAATGTATGCCTCTGGCTGGTAGTAGTCGTAGTAGGACACAAAAAATTCCACAGCGTTGTTCGGAAAAAATTCTTTAAATTCCGAATAGAGCTGGGCGGCAAGGGTTTTATTGTGCGCTAAAATAATGGTTGGCTTGTCCGTTTCCCGGATAATGTTTGCCATGGTAAAGGTTTTTCCCGATCCGGTCACACCGAGAAGCGTCTGTGCACGGTCGCCCCGTTTGATTCCCTCTGTCAGTTTTTCAATTGCCTGCGGCTGATCCCCCTGCGGTGAAAAGTCCGACACTAATTCAAACATTCCCATACTGCTAACCACTTCTTTCCTCCGGCATCGATTTCACCCTCTATTATATCACATTTTCAGACAAAAGTCAAGAAAAATCCGAAATTATGTTCGGAAAAATTTTTTAGGTGAAATTTTTGAACAGACATAGTATCAGCAAAAAAAATTATTTCGGAAAAGGGATTGAAAAATAAGCCGGAGTATGGTAAGATTAGAAAAAGAGGGGAGATGAGAGGATGAATCAGCATATCATTCGTGCGGCGATGTCGTTTTGCAGCGCGCTCGGTTTTGGGGCAATTTTCAACCTGAAAGGGAAAAAGCTGTTGTTTGCCGCCCTGGGAGGTTTTTTTTCCGGTATTTTGTTTGAGCTTTTGTATGGCAGCTGCGGCGATTTTTTAGCGTACTTTTTTTGCTCTGTGTTTCTGACGGTTTATGCAGAATGCGCAGCAAGAATCCTGAAAACACCGGTTACCGTCTATCTTGCGCCGGCGCTGATTCCGCTTGTGCCGGGCGGAAAGCTGTATCAGACTATGCTCGGAGCAATGACCGGAGATCCGGATGGTTTTTTTCAAAACGGAGCCGCAACCATCCGGATCGCCTTAGCCCTCGCCGCCGGTATCATGGTCGTAACCCCGTTCCGCGGGATTGTGAATAAAAGGATTGACACATCACTGCTATGGCTGTATAACAAAAGTAAGGACACAAAACGTGACAAAAATATAAAATCGACACAGAATGTGAGGTAAAATGGATGAGAAGAATAAGAGTGAGAAATATTT
>RQCD01000002.1 GCA_008668455.1 Clostridia bacterium | reverse complement strand
TTGTGGTTTTGTAGGGGTTTCGGGTCCGTCCGCCCATTCCGTTACTGCCTCGACTTTTTGCTGGCCCTGTCTGTTATGCCGTCACTTTCATATTATTCCCCGTCCAAGCTCTGGATTGTTCCTGCCATCTTTGCCATGCGCAGCTCCAGCTTTCTTTCGTTCCGTTCCTTTTCCTCAATAATCAGCGCAACCTTTCGCGGCACAAGCACCGTTTCGTCATACCGGATCTGATAGTTTTTTCCGTTTATTGTAACCGTGTGGCTTGCACCAATCGGCGTTCCGGCAGGCCGTCTGATCAATACCGGCACTTTCTCCTCATAAAAATCCATGATTTCCTTTTCTGCTTTTGTCACTGCAATTCCCTCCAATTTTATTCACCGGGGATGTAAAAAAGGCGCCAAGCATTCTGCACTCTTTTTTTACACCCCCAGTTGTCTTTATCAATCTGCTGTTGACGTTGATTCGATTCTTACCATGTACTCATCCACTAAAATCTTTGCCAAGTGGTGGCATTTCCAGCCCATTGTTCCTCTCTGATTCAGCGGGTCAGCGCTGCCGGCAGAACCAAGCGCCTTTACAATGGTTTCCAGGTTGGCTTTCGGATCGGTCACGCCGTATGCGTCCTTGCCGATCACCAGCGTTGCATGCACCGGCTTTCCGCTTGCAGTCCCCTCACCCGGATAAATCCTCATGCCAGCCTTTACCGAGCTTGCCACTGCTGCCGAGCAGGTCAGATAAGCTGCTCCGTTTGATCCGGCAGTCGCCGAAGAAACGGTGTAGGAAAGACCGTTTACCAGAATGGAGCGGCTTGCAAGCGCAGTTGCCTCCGCAGAGGTCAGGGTATCATCTACATAGATTTTTGTTCCGCTCACGCTGTGTACCACCAGCTCTGACTTATCTGTTGCCAGATCTGCACCGCGGAACACCTTCGCCTCGGTTGTCTCCACAAAGCGCACACCGTAAAGTCTGCCAATCTCGCCGCTGTACATATCCTTCGGATCACAGTAGGTTTTCACCTTTTCCCAGGCAGAATCACTCATCAGATCGTAAGCAACATCCGGATCTACAATTGCCACATAGTCGCGGTCAATCGGTGCTGCCTTGTTGTTTTTCAAGGTTCTGACTGCCTTTCTGATTTCTGCAACCGTCATCACGTCGCTGTCGGTCAGAGACGCTCTTGCGGTTTTTCCGCCGGCATACTGCACATTGGTACCGGCTGCTAATACATCTGCCGTTAAGCTGTCCTGCGTTTCGCCTGCATTCTCTGCTAAAATTTCATTTAAGCGGAGCATTTCCGGAGACGGATCATGCTTAAAGAAATCAAACTCGTCCGTGGTGGAAACGTATGCGCCGTACTGTTTGGGAGTATCTGTGATTCTGGAAATATTGATTGCTGTTCCTTTCGGAGTTACGCCCTCAGTCAAGGGGGTTTTTGCCTTTGGCAGCGGATTCATTTTATCCCAGGTAACCGTTTTGGTTCTGCCCTTTGGAATTTTTGTCGGCTGTCCGAACTGATGATGTACCAGCTTTGCCTTTGCACGTGTGATAATGTGTCGGTTTAATGCCTCCTGAAAAAGCGGTTTTGTACCGGCAGAGGCGGTTGTGTTAAGATTTAAATTTGTTTCTGTTTGTGTCATTCTTTTTTTCCTCTCTAATTCTCTCTGATTTTTTGAATGTACTCCTCGAACTCCCGATCAGACATACTGTTTACATCGGTGTTCACCTTGCCGCTGATCCCGTTGGTGACATTCCCCACCTCCCGGATCGTTCTCTGCGGCATTTCCTTTTTTTGAATGGAAAGATATGCCTCGGCGATAGATGCATGCTCGTCCACCACCTTGCGGTAGAATTCCGGATTGAAGAACGCGTCCACGAGGTTAAAATCCGGCACTAGCTTATGAAGCGCTGATGCCTGTCTTTCCCAATCCTCCTGGATGTCCTCTGCCATCTGCTCAAGCGCATGCGAATTCTGCATTTTGTGTCCCTCATAGTTGTTCTTTAATTCTGCTGAGAGACGTTCCAACGCTGTTTCCTCATCACTTGTCTGATAGCGGCTCTGTGCTAACTGAAGCAAATCCCCATATTTTTTCTGCTCCTCCTCGGCATGCTCGCGGATCTCCTGCAACCGTTTTCCGATTGTTTTGTTCTGATAATCCTGCAAGTCCTCCTTGGTGGCAAAGGTCATATAGGGTGCATTGTCTGCAGGCTCGGTGCTGCCTGATTGGCTGGCTTGTACTTCGCCATCCTGATTTTTCACCGATTCAATGTATGCCTCAAAAGCCTCCGCGTCCATACTTTCAATCCCCTGGGGCTGAACGGCTTCCCCCTTCTCCGGGCATAACCCGGCTGCGTTCTGATTTTTTTCTTCCATATCAAATTCCTTTCTTAAATTAATCCAGCGGACTCCATTCCTTTTTCGGAGTCTGCGTGTTTTTTCGCGGCGGGATCGGATTTGCCATAAACAAATACCGCATCGCGTCGTAGTCATGATCCTCCTGATCCGTATCAATATCCTCCACATTCACCGAGGAGTATACTAAAGAAGGGATCGTTCGGATAAAGTGCCTGCAGGTGTTAAACACATACATCATCGGTCTGCCGTTTTCATCAAACGCCATCCGGTAATGCACCTGCATTTTGCCTGGCAGACGCTTATTATCTGCCTTGTCAAAATAGATTCCCTCGCGCTCCATCATGTAAATAACCGTACCGTCTAAGCCGCGGCTCTCATCCCAGATGGACGGATCGGCAATCCCGGTGATATGCCTGCCCTCCTCCTCTGCATCCTCAATCTGCCGGATGCGCCGGGCAATTTCGCGCGGCTCTAACCGCACACCGGTATTTGGGGTATCAGTGCAGCCATATAGCTGCCGGTATAGATAAAGCACACCGTCCGGATCCTGTGCCCACCACTGCACCGCAAAGGGGCGGCTGTAGCCGAAGTCAAAGCTGCGGTAGCGTTTCCAGTGTGCCGGGATTTCAAACGGCTCAATCACATGCGTAAAGGTATGCTTTGGATTCGGATTGTTTTTCCACTCAATAAATGCCTGTCCGTCAAAGCTGTCCCAGTCTCCGTAAAGGAGAGCGCGCCGCTTTGCCTCTGTCTGCATTGCCAGATTTGCAAGATAGTTCGGGTCATTTTCCAAGAGAATCTTATTGTCCCAAACGGAGCTTGGAATAAAAATTCTGCTTCGTTTGACAACTGTTTTCTGTCCCCCTTCACCCGTCAGCTCAATCTGATAATGATAAGGCTGATTCGGCGGCATCGCCGTGATAAATCTTGCTTTCACCCAGGCATGACCCCGTCCGCCCGGATTTGCCGTCGATCGGATATACACCCGTAAGCCCTCGCCGTCCGCACGGTTTCTGCCGATCAGATAAAGATATTCCTCCTCAGTAAAATGCGTCAGCTCATCAAAGCCGATAAATGCAAAGGACAGACCCTGGTAATTCTCATAGCTGTCCTGATTCGGCATAGAACCAAAATAGATTCTCGCACCGCTCGGAAAAATCCAGCAATGCTCCGTTGCATGATAAATCGCACCCGGAAATGCTGCCTGATAAATCCTGTGGCTTTTCTGAATCAGCTCCCTAAGCTGAGGATACGTCTTTCGGAAGATGATTCCCTTATAATGCGGAATATGCACCTGGCGAAGCGCCTCGGCAACCAATGCCTCGCTCTTTCCGCCGCCTGCCGCACCGCCGTATAGCGCCTCATATTCCGGACGGCATAGAAATTCCGCCTGCCGTTTCTGCGGCTTCCACGCAAATGGCAGCTCATTTTGTCGTTCCGTCATCTGCATCCTCCTCCATCAGCTCCGGCAACACCACCACACCCCCAACGCTCTCTCTTTCGGTCTGTTTCTGCTCCTCCCACCGCTCCGGACACATGTATTTGTTCCAGTAGGTAATCGCGCTCATATCCGGCGCCTGATATTTTTCGGTGGTGGAGGTTTCTGTTCCGCTCTGCTTTTCTACCATTTTCGTTTCGGTGTAGGTAAAGCCGGTTGCCTTTTTGATAATCGCCTCCTCAATCCTTGCGTTGACTGCCTCGAGCATGTTATCCTCAATCAGTTCACGCAAACGCTTTGATTTCTTCATCTGACCTTTCAGGGTTCTTTCTGAAATGCCGAGCCGCTCTGCAATCTCGCCGACCGAGCACCCTTTCCGAACCCAGTACCCGATCATCGAAAATCGCGGTACAATCTTTTCCTCATAGACTGACAATCATCTCTCGCCCTCCCTCTCTTGTTTGATTCTGACATTATTTTACCAAAAAACAATTTCCGTGTGTTGGCGGATTTTAAAAAATTGGCAGAAAATAAAAAAGAGCAGAAACCCCTGTGAAATCAAGGCTTTCCGCTCTCTTTGAGATTGTTATTTATTTGTCAATTTCTCATTGTTGGTGATATGTTCGTTTTTTGCTCTATTTTTATTGTATTAGAGCAGTTTTCAGGAAAAGCAATCAGACTCTCCTCGATCCGGTATTCCAAAAGCGCACCGCGCTTTAAAACCGGCATAATCTCCATCCCCTCCCGAAACCCCATCCGCCGCAGCTCCCTGCCAATCCCATCTTCCGAAAATTCAGTCAGTATCGCACACTCTCCGATTTCTAAATCCGATAACAACATAGCATCCCCCCTGATTTATGCTATGTAGAAAAAATCCCGCCTGTGCACAAAAAAAGCTGCCAAAAGGCAGCTTCTTTTTTAGTTTTCCGAAACATCCTGAACATACAGCATTCTCACACTGTTTTCTTCTTTCTGTTTCTGTTCTTTTTCTGCGCCGCCGTGATCGCGGTATTCAAAGAAACTCTTTGCCACCTGCGGGAAAAGTGCATAGCTTAATACATCCTCCTCCGACCTTGCAAAGTCCTTGCATTCCTCTCGGTACTTTTCAAGCTCCGGCTTGATCAGATCAGCCGGACGGCAGGTGATCGGTTCATCATCGCCGATTGCAAGCTTTCTGACCTCCTCGTTCACCTCACCCGGCAAGCGTCCGTATTCTCCGCGGAGCATACCCTTGGATTCCTTGGAAATCATCTTGTATCTTCCCATTAAAACATTCAAAACCGCCTGCGTTCCGACAATCTGACTTGTCGGCGTTACCAGCGGCGGATACCCAAAGTCTTTCCGCACTCTCGGCACTTCTGCCAATACCTCATAATATTTATCCTCGGCATTCTGCTGCTTCAGCTGTGAAATCAGGTTTGAGAGCATACCGCCCGGAACCTGGTATAAAAGCGCATTCGGGTCAACATTTAATACCTTCGGGTCTAAAATACCCTCTGCCTTCATCTTGTCTGCCACACCGCGGAAATATGCTGCTGCCTCAGACAATTTCTCTAAATCCAGTCCGGTATCGCGTTCTGTTCCCTTTAAGGTTGCAACCAAGGACTCGGTACACGGATTCGCCGTACCGTTTGCCATCGGAGAAAGCGCACAGTCTACAATATCCACCCCAGCCTGTGCCGCCATCAGGTTTGTCATGTCGCCTGTTCCGGCAGTGTTATGAGTGTGCAGATGGATCGGAACGCTGACATTTTCTTTCAGCTTCTTCACCAAATCATATGCGTCATACGGCAAAAGCAGATTTGCCATATCCTTAATACAGATGGAATCTGCTCCCATCTTCTCAAGCTCGCAGGCAAGCTTTACAAAGTAGTCCAGATTGTGCACCGGGCTGACTGTGTAGCTGATTGCCGCTTCGCAGTGACCGCCGTATTCGTTTACGAATTTAATTGCCGATTCCAGGTTTCGCGGATCGTTTAATGCATCAAACACACGCACCACGTCAATTCCGTTTTCAATTGATTTTTTGCAGAACTGCTCCACCACATCATCTGCATAATGCTTATAGCCCAAAATATTCTGACCGCGAAACAGCATTTGCAGTCTCGTTTTCGGCATGTGCTTTTTCAAGGTTCTGAGCCGCTCCCACGGGTCTTCATGCAAAAAACGCATACAGGCATCAAAGGTTGCGCCGCCCCAGCATTCAATTGACCAGTAACCCATATCGTCCAGAAGCTTGCAGGCAGGAATCATATCCTCTGTTTTCATTCTGGTTGCCGCCTGGGACTGATGCGCGTCACGCAGGATTGTATCTGTAATTTGTAATTTCGTCATGGTCTATCCATTCCTTTCTAAGATTCAGTTTAGAGAACTGCAAGCAGAACTCCGGCAGCAATTGCCGAACCAATCACACCGGCAACATTCGGTCCCATTGCATGCATTAAGAGGAAATTAGACGGATTTTCTTTCTGACCAACCGCCTGCGAAACTCTTGCCGCCATCGGAACAGCAGAAACACCTGCCGAACCAATTAAGGGATTGATCTTATTCTTCATAAACAGGTTCATAAGCTTCGCAAGCAGAACGCCTCCGGCAGTACCACAGCCGAATGCACAGATACCCATTAAGAGGATTCCTAAGGTCTTGAAGTTTAAGAAGGTCTGCGCCGTAGCAGTTGCGCCTACGGAAATTCCTAAGAAAATCGTTACAATATTCATCAGTTCATTTTGCGCTGTTTTGGAAATACGGTCAACCACACCGGATTCCTTCATCAGGTTTCCGAGCATTAAGCAGCCAACCAACGGAGCAGCCGACGGAACTAACAGCGCCACAAAAATCGTTACCACAATCGGGAATACGATCTTTTCTGTTTTGGATACCGGGCGCAATTCCTTCATCACAATACTGCGCTCCTCTTTTGTGGTCAAAAGCTTCATGATCGGCGGCTGAATCACCGGAACAAGCGCCATATAAGAGTATGCCGCAACTGCGATCGGACCTAAAAGATCCGGAGCAAGACGGGTGGTTACAAAAATTGCCGTCGGACCGTCCGCACCGCCGATAATGCCGATAGACCCAGCCTCTGCCGGGGTAAAGCCTAATACTCTTGCACCGATAAAGGCAAGGAAAATACCCAGCTGTGCAGCCGCACCCAAAAGCAGGCTGATCGGATTTGCAATCAAAGGACCAAAGTCGGTCATTGCGCCGACGCCTAAGAAAATCAGACACGGATAAATTCCCAGCTTCACTCCTAAATACAAAATATCAATCAGACCAATACTGATCGTCTGTCCGACCTGCAAATTTGCAAGCACTGCCGCCGAAACACCTGCGTCGCGCATTTGCTGAATGAATTCCGGCGTGACCTCCGCGCCGCCGAACAGATCCCAGTGAATATGTCCTCCGGCAAACAGAATTTCATGATACATATCTGCGCCGAACAGATTTGTTAAAAGCATTCCGAATGCAATCGGCAAAAGGAGCAGCGGCTCAAACTTTTTCACGATTGCTAAGTACAGTAAAAAACAGGCAACTAAGATCATAATCAGGCCAGTCGGATTCCGTCCGATCATGCCAAAGCCGGTTTGGTGTAAAAAATCAAGAACTGCATCCATTTCCCATCCCCCCTATTATTGGATGGTGCAAAGCGGTGTGCCGGTCTCTACAGACGCTCCCTTTGCAATCACAGAAGTGACCGTTCCGTCTGCTCCTGCCATAATTTCGTTTTCCATCTTCATAGCCTCTAAGATCATCAGAACCTGACCCTTTTTCACAGCGTCGCCAACCGCTACCTTAACATCCAGGATTGTTCCCGGCATCGGGCATTTTACCTGCTCGCCTGCACCGGCAGCAGCTTGTACAGGCGCTGCTGCCGGCGCTGCCGGCGCTTGCGCAGCAGGAGCTGGCGCAGGGGCTGCGCTCATCTGATCGTCTGACAATAACTCAATTCCGATTTCATAATCTGTTCCGTTTACATTTACCTTATATTTTTTCATTTTCTTATCCCTCTTTCTGAAAATTTAAACACGTTTGAATGATACAACACGAATATTTTTCACATCGTTTCCGGTTTCCTCGGCAATCACAGCGCATGCTGCCGCAATGATTTCCTGTCTGTTTGCAATCGGAGAAGCAGGATTCTGAACAGGCGCTGGCGCTGCCTCCTGTACATCATCCGATTCCATTCTTCCGACTAAATAGCTCATCAGCTTGCACAGAAAAACGATACAGATTAAACCAACAAATACCGTTCCCATACCAAGCAGAATCACAAATAAATTGCTTTCATTTCCATTCATGAAAATGCTGCCTCCTTTCTGCTGTGATCTCCGGAAAAACACCGGAATATCAAACGAAGATTTTCTTCGCAGCTTATAAATTTCCTGTATTTTATCCATTTTTCTTAAAAAAAATTCAAAAATACGTCCATTATCATTTTACCACAAAGCCAAAAACTTGCAAGAACTTTTCCAAAATTTTGGGATTATACTACACTTTCCACAAAAACAAGATTTAAAAATTAGCGATTTTGACCCTGTCAAACCACAATAAAAAAGCTTGATGTACAAAACCATCAAGCTTTTTTTAGACATATTTCCTATACTCCAAGATGCTCCATGACATCTCTCTCAAATTCTAAAGATGCTTCCGCACCCGAGCCGCCGCCGTTTACCAGGTTTGAAAGAAAGATTGCAAACAAACGTTCCGACCGGTCAATCCAAAAATGCGTTCCGTATGCTCCGCTCCATCCGAAGCTGCCCGGATTCAAAGGCTGTTCTGCCCCCTGCCTGCTGCATACACGCACTGAAAGCCCCCAGTTGAAATAATCACTGATCCCCTCCATTGCCGGAGAAAGCTGCGGCGTTCCCATCAGATCAACCGATGTCTTCGTCAGGATCTGTCTGCCGTGCCAGCTGCCGCTATCCGTCAGCATCTGCGCAAAATGACCGTAGTCCGAAAGCGTGGAAAACAGTCCTGCTCCGCCGCTGACATACCCGACCGGAAAACCGGAAAATCCGGATTTTTTACTGATTTTTTCCGGAATAAGCGCTCCATCCCTTGCCTCGGCAAATGCCATCTCGCGCGCCTGCTGCTCCCCGTTTGGCAGGTAGGTGGTATCTTCCATTTCTAACGGCTCAAAAATATACTTTTTCAGATAATCATGATAATTCATATCGGAAATCATTTCGATAATCCGCGTCAGCACATCCAAAGAATAAAACGCGCTATAGCTCTGCCGTTCTCCCGGTTCAAATTCCAGTATGTACCGGCTGTAGCCGGAAATAATCTCCTCCCGGCTTTTGTTTTCGGACGGATTCAGCATATCCGCCTGAATTTCATAGGTTGCACCGCACCCCAAGCCGGCGGAATGTGTTAAAAGCATGCGCGGTGTGATCTGCCGCTCTGCAGGAACGGTTTTTGTAATTTTCCCGTCCCGGATTTCCGCTGCCACCTGCATATTTAAAAACTCCGGCAACCACTTTGAAACCGGATCATCCAAGGAAAGAAGTCCCCTCTCCCAAAGCTGCATAGCTGCCGTTCCGGTGATCGGCTTTGTCATGGACGCCATCCGAAAGAGAGTATTCTCAGTCATTGGAGCATGCTCCTGCGGAATCCGTTCGCCCATACATACCCGAAGTACGCGCTCTCCGTCCTTCCATACCCCGGCGCACACGCCGGCAAGCAACTTCCGGTCCAGCCGCTCCTTTACATGCCGTTTTACTGTTTCCTCTGCCTGATTCCAATTCATTCTTTATTTTCTCCTTTTTTTGGCTGATATAGCTTTGCCAATCCGCCGCCGCTTGTTTCCCGATATTTTTTGGATAAATCCTTTCCGGTTTCATACATTGTCCGGATCACCAGATCCAGCGATATTTTTCGCGTGTCTGTCAAAAAATTTGCTAAGTTGACCGCATTAATCGCCCGCATTGCCGCTACTGCATTCCGTTCAATACAAGGAATCTGCACCAATCCTCCAATCGGATCACAGGTGAGTCCTAAGTGATGCTCAATTGCAATTTCCGCAGCGTACTCAATCTGCTCAATATTGAGTCCCAAAAGCTCTCCCAAAGCCGCTGCCGCCATAGAGCATGCACTCCCGATCTCTGCCTGGCATCCGCACTCCGCTCCGCTGATCGACGCATTCGTCTTGATTAGATTGCCGACAATTGATGCAGTCGCTAAAGCATGCCAAACCTCATCGTCCGAAAAGCCTTTTTTCTGCTGATAATAGTATAGCACCGCAGGCAAGACACCGCTTGCCCCGCAGGTCGGTGCGGTTACCACCGTTCCCCCGGCGGCATTCTGCTCTCCCACTGCAAACGCATACGCACAGACAATCCGGTTTTCCTTGGTTTCCGCCGTCTCGTCTATGTGTCGCTGATGGAACAAATACTTGGCTCTCCTTGTCACATGCAAACCGCCCGGAAGTATTCCGTCGGTATTTAATCCCGCTTCAATACTTTCCTTCATGCAGCTCCAGACATCCGAGAGAAACTCCCAGACCGATTCTCCCTCAGTTCTTCCGACATATTCCCAGAGCCGGATTTTTTCTTCCCGGCAATGCTCCGCAATTTCCCGAAAGGAGTGCAGCGGATAGACATTCTGCTGCTCCTCGGCAGAATGTCCCTCAATCCATACCTCACCGCCGCCGGTACTGGATGCAGTCCGGCAGTCAAGCTCCTTATCTCCCTGATAGGCATATAATCTCATCGTGTTCGGATGCGGCAGCTCATCGGTCAGATAGTCAAATTCGATTTCAACCGGAATCGGCGCAAAGGCTTTCCTGATCACAACGTCTGTTCCATGCCCCACTCCTGTCTGTGCCAGCGATCCGTATAAAATCACGCGGAACCGATCTGCATTTGGGTTTTGTTTCTGAAACAGCGCACAGATTGTTTCCGGTCCCATCGTATGTGTGCTGGATGGACCTCTCCCAACCCGATAAAGACGTCGAATCGTCTGCATCGGTTTTTCCTGTTCTGCTGTTTCCGAACCCGTTTCCTGCCTGGAAAGAAAGCTGTCCGGAGAAACATGAAACGCGACGCAGATTTTGCAGAGCGTGTCCATGGTCGGCGAGGAAATGCCTTTTTCCCATTTTGACACTGCCCGGTTCGTTACACCCAGCCGCTTCGCCATCTCCTGTTGTGTGATCCCCTGGCTTGTCCTTAAAGCATGTAATTTTTTCCCCAGCCGTTCCTTGTCCATACGCTCTCCCCTCTCTCCATAAATTTCCTCTATTATACTACAAATTTTCCGTATTGTAAATACTTTTCCGAAAAAATAGAATCAACCTGCCATAGATTGATTCTATTTTTTCCGGATTCTATTTGATTATTCGCCAACAAACAAATTCTCCTTTATACAGAAAAAATCAGTTTTCTGCTTCTTCACCCGATTCCGGCTTTTCTTCTGTTTCCGCTTTCTTTTCCTCACCAATTTCCGGGTGGTATTTTTTCAGAATTTTCATGAATTCCTCTCCGGTAATGGTTTCCTTTGAGATCAAGAATTCTGCAATCTCATGCAGGGCGTCCTCGTTTTCGGTCAGAAGCGCCGTCGCCTGCACATAGGACTCCTTGATCAGATTGACAATCGCATTATCGATCTTGGTTCTTGTCTCATCCGAACAGTTGGAAACATGTGTACCGTCCAGGTAACGGTTCTGAATACTTTCTAAGGAGGTCATGCCAAACTCATCTGACATACCGTAATTCGCAATCATCGACCGTGCCATTTCGGTTGCACGCTCTATATCGTTCGACGCGCCGGTGGTTTTGACATGGAAAATCAGCTCCTCTGCCGCACGACCGGACAAAAGAACCACAATTTCATCCTGCATTTCATCCTTGCTGGACAAATAGCGTTCCTCCTCCGGCACCTGGAGCGTATATCCTAAAGCGCCCATCGTACGCGGAACAATCGTGATTTTCTGCACCAGATCGGTGTTTTTCTGCAATGCCGCCGCCAACGCATGTCCCACCTCATGATAAGCAACGATTTTCTTTTCCTTTTCCGAAAGAATCCGATCCTTTTTCTCCTTACCGGCGATAATTATTTCAACCGCCTCCATCAGATCCTCCTGCAAAACCTCCTGGCGTTTCATCCGGACAGCGCGAAGCGCCGCCTCATTCACCATATTGGCAAGATCAGCGCCCACCGCACCGCTCGTTGCCAGCGCCATTTCGTGCAAATCCACCGTCGGAGACATTTTTACATTTTTGGAATGTACCTTTAAAATATCCTCCCGACCCTTTAAATCCGGCTTTTCTACAATAATCCGGCGGTCAAACCGACCGGGGCGCAGAAGCGCCTTATCCAGAATTTCCGGGCGGTTCGTTGCCGCTAAAATTACAACGCCCTTGGATGAATCAAAACCGTCCATTTCTGCCAAAAGCTGATTTAAGGTCTGCTCTCTCTCATCATTTCCGCCGCCGTACTGACCGTCACGGCTTTTTCCGATTGCGTCCACTTCGTCAATAAAGATGATACAGGGAGCTTTTGCCGCTGCCTGTTTGAAAAGGTCACGCACACGCGACGCACCCACACCAACAAACATTTCCACAAAATCCGAGCCGGAAAGCGAGAAAAACGGAACGTTCGCCTCTCCTGCAACCGCTTTTGCCAAAAGTGTTTTACCCGTTCCCGGAGGACCTACTAAAAGCGCACCCTTTGGCTGCTTTGCACCGATTGCCGTATATTTTCCCGGATTGTGCAAAAAGTCCACAATTTCATTTAAGGACTCCTTTGCTTCCTCCTGTCCGGCAACATCTGCAAAGGTAACTCCGGTTTTATTTTCCATGTAAATTTTTGCATTGCTCTGTCCCACCGACATAAAGCCACCGCTGCCGCCCATTTTTTTGGACATAAAGCGGATAAAAAGCCCCAGAACCAGATACATCAGCGCAAACGGCAAAATCCAGGTCAACAGAATATCCATCAGATAGCTGTTCTTTACAACCGGACGTGTGTACTTCACATGATGCTCCTCCAGCTTTTCCAAAAGTGCGTCGTCATTCACCCAGCCGGTATAGTAAACCGTTCTGGTTTCCGGGCTGTATGGAAACAGGCTGAGCTTCTGATCGTCTTTTTTATCCTGCTTTTTCGGATAAATCACAATTTTATCCGAGCTAAGCGTCACTTCCTCAACCTCGTCCTTCTCCAGCATCTGTACAAACTCACTATAATAAATTTCCTTCTCCTGGGATGCTCCTAATCTTGACAACACTGCATTTAACGCAATGGTTGCAATAATCGAAAGCAGCAAAAAGGAGAAAAACGGATTGCGCATCGGATTGGACGGCTGTTTTTTCTTATTATCCATAAATTGCTTGATCCTCCTTAATATTTGGTAATTTAAGCATAGCATAAACCCTCCGGAAAGTCAACACAATTTACAGAAGATTTATATTTTACACACAAAAGCTTTATATTTTACCGGCGAATCAGAACATCCTCCAAGGAACGCTTCGGAACGCGGATTGTTTGATTCTCACCCATAAAATAGCGCACATCTCCGGCATAATCTGTAATTTCACTCTGCTGCGCCGGATAGCCAAGCGCCAACAAATAATTGAGTGTGTAATCCTCGCCGGAAAGCCCAAATAACGACAATAGCATTTTCCGGTCAATCGCACCCAGCCAGCAGCTGCCCAGTCCAAAATCCATCGCCCCAAGCATCATGCTCATAATTGCCGCACCGGCTTCGGTTTCTGCATTCTCCCTGATACACCGGTCGGTCAAAACCGCGATATATGCCGTCGGTTCTTCTCCCGGCTGCGGCGCTGCCTCCGGAAGATAGCCTGCCCATTTTGTGCAGGAAAAAACCTGCCCCAAAAGCTCTCCCCGGTCAATCAAAACAAATTTGAGCGGCTGTAAATTTGCACCGGTTGCCGAGAGTCGTGCATAATCAATCAGCATTTCCAAATCCTTTTCCGGAATCCGCTTCTGTTCAAACTTCCGGATAGATCTCCGGTTTAAAAGCGCAGCTCTAATATCCATATTCCTCTCTCCTTGCTATCTGAAAAGAACTGCCGATCCGTCCCGGCAGTTCCTTTTCTTATTTCACAACAATATTGACTAACTTTTGCGGAACAGCAATCACCTTGACAACTGTTTTCTCACCAATCAACCGTTTTGCCGAATCGCTCTGCAGCACAAATTCCTGCAAAGCATCCCGATCCATTCCGGCTGCAACCATCATCTTGTCGCGCACCTTGCCGTTAATCTGCAAGACGATTTCCACCTCGTCGTCCTTGGTTTTTTCCTCGTCATATACCGGCCAGGATGCAAGCGATAAAAAGCCGCCTGTTCCATACTTTTCCCAAAGCTCCTCCGTCATATGCGGGGCAACCGGATTTAAGAGTGTAATTAAAATGCGCAGCTCACCCTTTGTCACCCTGCCCAAACGGTAAAATTCATTCACTAAGCTCATCAGCGCGGCAATTCCGGTGTTAAATTTCATCCGCTCATAATCCTCGCCGACTTTTTTAATGGTTTTATGGATCAGCTTTTCCATCTCCGGAGAAATTTCTTCCTCCCCGGTCAGCATATCCTGCAAATTCCACACACGCTCCATAAATTTATAGCAGCCGCGCAGCCCCTGCTGCGACCACGGCGTAGACTGATCAAATGCGCCGATAAACATTTCATAGGTACGGAATGCGTCTGCGCCAAATTCATTTACCACCTCATCCGGATTGATCACGTTTCCGCGTGATTTGGACATTTTCTCATTATTTTCGCCCAGAATCATACCGTGGGAAGTTCTTCTCATGTACGGCTCTTTGGTCGGAACAACACCAATATCATATAAGAACTTATGCCAGAAACGTGAATAGAGCAGGTGTAGAGTAGTATGCTCCATACCGCCGTTGTACCAGTCTACCGGACACCAGTAGTCTAAAGCCTCCTTCGACGCTAAAGCCTCGCTGTTGTGCGGATCCATATAGCGCAGGAAGTACCAGCTTGATCCTGCCCACTGCGGCATAGTGTCTGTTTCCCGGTGTGCCGGTCCTCCGCAATGCGGACAGGTTGTCTCAATCCAGTCATATGCCTTCGCAAGCGGAGATTCTCCGTTTTCGCCCGGCTCAAAGGTTTCAATTTCCGGCAGCTCCAGCGGAAGCTCACTTTCCGGAATTGCCACCCAGCCGCATTTATCGCAGTGTACCAACGGAATCGGCTCTCCCCAGTAACGCTGACGGGAGAATACCCAGTCGCGCAGCTTGAAGTTTACTTTTTTCTTTCCTAATCCCTTTTCCTCTAACCACTTGAGCATGGCAGGAATTGCCTCTTTCACACTCAGTCCGTCTAAAAATCCGGAGTTTACCATCGTTCCGTCCGCAACATCGGTGTAGGCTTCCTCCTGTACATTTTCTCCGCCGGCTACCACCTCGACAATCGGCAGATGAAATTTCTTTGCAAATTCCCAGTCACGCGTGTCATGTGCAGGAACAGCCATAATAGCGCCCGTTCCATAAGTCACAAGCACATAATCAGAAATCCAGACCGGAAGCTTTTTCCCGTTTGCCGGGTTAATGGCATAAACCCCCTCTAAGGCAACACCGGTTTTGTCCTTTGCAAGCTCGGTTCTTTCAAATTCGGACTTCTTGCTTGCCTGCACAATATAATCCTCCACCGCATCCCAGTTCGTAATCTGCGGCTTTAATTTCTGCACCAGGCTGTGCTCCGGCGACAGCACCACATAGGTCGCGCCGAATAAGGTATCGCAGCGTGTGGTATAAACCACCATCTCGTCTCCGCTAGACAGCTGGAATTTCACCTCTGCACCCTCAGAACGTCCAATCCAGTTTATCTGCTGTGTTTTTACCTTTTCGATATAATTTACATCATCCAGATCGTCTATCAGACGCTGTGCATATTCTGTGATTTTCAGCATCCACTGGCTCTTTCTGCGCTGAACCACCTCGCTGCCGCACCGCTCGCAGACGCCGTTTACAACCTCCTCATTGGAAAGTCCCACCTTGCAGCCGGTACACCAGTTGATCGGCATTTCCTGCTTGTATGCCAAGCCTTTTTCAAACAGCTTTAAAAAGATCCACTGCGTCCACTTGTAATATTCCGGATCGGTGGTATTCACTTCGCGATCCCAGTCAAAGGAAAAACCGAGCATTTTCAGCTGACGGGTAAAGTTTGCAATATTGTTCCTGGTAACAATTTTCGGATGAATCTTGTTTTTAATCGCAAAATTCTCGGTCGGCAGTCCGAATGCGTCCCATCCGATCGGATAAAGAACATTATAACCCTCCATCCGGCGCTTTCGTGCAATAATATCCAACGCCGTGTAGCTTCTCGGATGTCCGACATGAAGTCCTGCGCCGGAGGGGTACGGAAATTCAATCAACGTGTAAAACTTCGGTTTTTCACTCCCGGTCTCCGCATGAAAGCAATCTGCCTCTGCCCATTTGTCCTGCCATTTTTTTTCGATTTCGTGAAATTGATAGCTGCTCATTTTATTGTTCCTTCCTATTGATTCTAAATTCACCCGTCAGCAAGTCTGCCGGAAAAATTTCTGATCTGCAAATATCAAAAATACTGTCTTTGTCCTCCATTGTATCATATTTCCCTGAAAAATACAATAGTTTTTCGCAGATTTGTCACGGTTTTTGAATTTTTGAATGCGTACACATTCTGCAGGGAACGATGCCCACATCTGTCCGCACAGGTAAGCCTATCATGTAAATTTTGCAAATAAACATTCGTACCGTGTCGTTTTCAATGTTTTCCGAACTTGTTTACATCCCCTTTGATGCCATGATATATTGATTCCTACTGAATGACATCAAAAAAACACTCTGTACACGAGCTAAACTGCTGTATTTAGAGTGTGCAGAGTGTTTTTAAAGTGCAAAAACAAAATCTATTTGTTTTGTTAAAATCAACAATATCATTCAAAAAATATTATTGTTTTCCTTAGTAGCGTCATACGAAAGAAAATGAGGCAGCGCAAAACCGCCTCAAAATTCCAGACAGAATTTTCTCTCACACCCGCATATTGACAAAGCGCCATGAAAATTACCTTTATAAAGGTATTTTTAATCTTATATTCTGAAAAATATCCCCCAAAAAAGCAAAAAAATAAGGATGTAAAAAGAGTACCACACCCTCCTTTTACATCCTGTTTTCTATTCCAGTTCAACCGAAACACGCGGCGCGTCATCCCACAGACGCTCCAGTGCGTAAAATTCTCTTGTTTCCCGGAGCATGACATGCACAATCACATCAGTAAAGTCCATCAGAACCCAGCTGCCGCCCTGATAGCCCTCCTTATGTGTCGGATGAATGCCTGCCTCCGCCATTTTGTCCTCCACCTCGTTCACACACGCGCGAACCTGCGTTGTGGAGGAGCAGGTGCAGATAATAAAATAGTTTCCTAATGATGTTAATTCGGTAATATCTAAAATATCAATCTCTGTCGCCTTTTTATCATATAACGCCTGCGCTATCATTTTTACCTTATCCATTCGCAAATTCCTTTCTTTTTTTCTATATTGATTCTGGTTGTCAGTTTGTTTCTAAAAATTCATCGCATAGCCGCTCTGCATGCAAAACCGGATCGTTTTCCGCGTCCAGCCAATGGATGCGCGGATCTCTCCGAAACCAGGTAATCTGCCGCTTGGCATACCGCCTGGAATCCCGTTTCACAAGCCGGATCATTTCCTCTTTCGTGCTGAGTCCGTGCCAGTAATCAAGAAACTGCTTATAACCAATCCCCTGCATAGAGGTCATACTCCGGTTACACCCCTCGCGAATCAGCCGCTCCGCCTCCAAAAAGAGTCCGTCCAAAACCATCTGATCCACTCTTTGATTGATTCTATCATAAAGGATTTCCCGATTCCAGGAAATCGCCATCATCAAAGGCAGGTATCGGCTCGTTTTTTTGCGGCTTTCCCTCTGCTGCTGCGAAATGGTTTTTCCGGTCAGCCGGAATACCTCCACTGCCCGGATCACGCGCCGGAGGTTCTGCGGCTGGATTTTTTCTGCCGCCTCCGGATCAATTCGCTTTAACTCCCCGTAAAGCGCCGCGCCGCCGTCCTGCTCTGCCGATTTTGTAAGCGCTGCACGAAGTGCAGGATCGGCGGCAACCTCCTGAAACTCAATATCGTCCACCAAAGAATTGATATAAAGTCCCGTTCCGCCAACCACAATCGGCAGCTCGTTGTTTGCATGCGCGTCCGCAATCGCAAGGTGCGCCGCCTGCACATAATCTGCCACGGAGTAATTCTCGGTCGGCTCGGCAATATCCATCAGCTCGTGACGGATTCCTGCACGTTCCTCCATGGTCGGCTTTGCAGAACCAATATCCATCCGGCGGTAAATCTGCATACTGTCGGCAGAAATAATTCTTCCGCCATACCGCTTTGCAAGCGCGATAGAAAGCGCAGTTTTTCCGGACGCTGTCGCCCCTCCGATCACGACAATCGGTATTTTCTCCAAAATCTCACATCCTTAAACAATCCGCTTAAATTCCTTTTCCATTTCCTTTTTGCTCATTGAAATTGTGATCGGACGTCCGTGCGGACAGGTATTGATTGTTCCCAATCCAAACACACCGCGCACTAAGCCCTCCATCTCCTGCTGTTCCATTTTCCGGTTTGCCTTTGCCGCTGCCTTGCAGGCAATGGTATAGAGCGCACGTTCCGATTTTTTCGTCAGGATTTTGTCTTTGGATTCGGAAATCTGCGTCAGCATTTCGATAAACACATCTGAAATATCCTCAGGCTCAACCGCTGCCGGCGTCATTCGGAGAATCACCGAGCTTCTTCCAAACTCCTCTGCTTCAAACCCCAATTCCGCAAATAAAGCCTTGTTTTCCTGATAAATTTCAAATTCCGCAGCCGATAAATCCACCGTTACCGGCAGGAGCAGTCCCTGCGATGCCACACTCTTTGCCGCAAGCTCGCGCTTTAATTCCTCATACTTAATCCGCTCATGCGCCGCATGCTGATCGATCATCAGCATTTCCTCTCCGCGCTCCACTAAGATATACGTTTTAAAAACCTGTCCGATCACGCGGAAATATGGAAGCTCCTCCGGCTCTGCAACCGCATCCTCCACAGGCTTTTCCACCGTTTCCGGCATTTTTGGCATCTCCGGGGATGCTTCTGCCGGGTGCGGCGCCTCCATCTGCGAGATGATTTCCTGCTTCTTTTTTGCAAAATATTCCGGTGAGGTATCGCACCGATAGCTGTCCGGCAGCGGCTCGGATAGCTTTTTCATCTGCACAGGCTCTGCCTTTGGAAACGGAAAATTCTCCTCCAGCTTTTTCTGAAACTGTTCGTTTGAAATCACCTGCGGTTTTCCTGCAAGCGGCAGCTGCACACCGGTATCTTTTTTCGGGAATACTTCCTTTTTTACAGCTTCCTCCGGCTTTTTCTTTTCCTCCGGTAAAACCCGTTTCGGAATATCTAATGTCTGATAAAGCGCGTTTTCCACTGCACGCCTGACGCAGACAAATATATCGCTCTCTCTTGAGAATTTGACCTCCTGTTTGGTCGGATGCACGTTAATATCAATCAGCCGCGCGTCAATATCTAAATTTAAAATTGCCATCGGAAACTTTCCGATCATGATCTGATTTTTAAAGCCATCCTCCACCGCTTTTGTAATCAACACACTTTTAATCAGACGGTGGTTCACAAAATAGCTCTGATAGCTGCGGTTTGCACGCGCCGTCGAGCTTTTTCCGATCAGACCGGATACGCGAATCCCGTTTTCCTCATAGGATACCGGAATGGTCGCCTCGGCATAGGCTTTTCCGTAAACCGCATAAACGCAGCTCGAAAGCCGGTTATCCCCCGGCGAACGGAATTGCTCCTTTCCATTATTAAAAAAACTAAAAGAAATTTCCGGGTGTGCTAAAATAAAGCGAACCATCAGATCGGAAATATACGACCCCTCCGTTGCGTCCTTTTTTAAAAACTTCATCCGGGCAGGTGTGTTATAGAATAAATCCGAAACAATCACAGTTGTTCCGTCTGCCGCGCCCTCCTCAGTGCAGTGGATACCGTCGCCTGTGCAGACTGCATGCGTTCCCATTTCGTCCTGCTCGCGCTTGGTGTATAAATCCACATGAGAAACCGCTGCAATGCTCGACAGCGCTTCTCCGCGAAAGCCTAACGTGTAGATCGCATCCAAATCCTCAACGGTATGGATTTTGCTTGTTGCATGGCGCAGAAAGGCAAGCTCGGCATCCTCCCGTGCCATGCCGCAGCCATTATCGGTAACCGTCATTTTCGCCACACCGCCACGCTCAATCCGGACGGTGATTTTGGTCGCCCCGGCATCAATTGAATTTTCCACCAATTCCTTAATCACCGATGCCGGACGCTCCACCACCTCACCGGCGGCTATCTTATTTGAAATATCTGTATCCAGCTTATGTATTACAGCCATAAACTATTCTCCCTTTGCACGCTTGGAAAGCGTATATAACTGGTTCATTGCCTCAATCGGCGTATAGGTTGTCACATCCATACGCTTCAACTCCTCTGCAATCGAAAAGGCTGTCTGTGCCTCAAGATCCAACTGCGACGGCATTTCCTCCTCTTTCTTCTGCGGCGGCGCTTCCGCATGCTCTCCGTTCTGAATTTCTGCTAAAATCTCTTTTGCGCGCTTAATGACGCTCTTGGGTACGCCCGCTAAAGCCGCAACCTCAATTCCATAGCTGTCATCCGCGCCGCCGCGGACAATTTTTCTTAAAAATGTAATATCGTCACCGCGCTTTTTTACCGCAATCCGATAGTTTTTCACACCGTCTAACTGATCCTCTAATTCAGTCATTTCATGATAATGCGTAGCAAATAGCGTTTTTGCGCCGGATTTTTTCGGATTCTGCATATACTCCGCAACCGCCCACGCAATCGAAAGTCCGTCAAAGGTACTTGTGCCGCGTCCGATCTCATCTAAAATAACCAAAGAATTTTTTGTTGCATGCTCTAAAATTGCCGCAACCTCCACCATCTCCAGCATAAAAGTACTCTGACCGGCGGCAATATCGTCCGATGCGCCCACACGGGTAAAGATCTTGTCTACCGGCGAAATCCTCGCCCGGCTTGCCGGCACAAAGCTGCCGATCTGCGCCATTAAAGCAATCAGCGCCACCTGCCGCATGTAGGTCGATTTTCCTGCCATATTCGGACCGGTTAAAATGATCATGCGTGCGTCCTCCGGGTCCATTTCGGTATCGTTTGGAACAAAGAGTGCATCCCGAAGCATTTTCTCCACAACCGGATGCCGTCCGTCCTTGATCTCTAAAATACCGCCGGAGCAAATCTCCGGCATGACATAGTTGTTTTTATATGCCACCTCTGCCAGGGACGCAATCACGTCTGCCTCCGAAACAATGCCGCAGACTGACTTCAACCGCTCCAGCTGCTCCTCTAACTGCTTTCGCACCTGCTCATAAAGCTCTGCCTCCAGCGCTGCGATCTGCTCGGATGCGCCTAAAATCTTGTTTTCCATTTCCTTAAGCTCCGGGGTGATATACCGTTCGCCGTTTACCAGGGTCTGCTTGCGGATATAATTATCCGGAACAAGCTCCTTATAGGAATTGGAAACCTCGATATAATAGCCGAATACCTTGTTATAGCGGATCCGCAGATTCTTGATGCCGGTTTTCTGCTTTTCCTCTGCCTCTGCCTGCAAAATCCAGCTTGCGCCGTCTTTCTGCACATAACGAAGCTCGTCTAATTCCTGCCGGTATCCGCCTTTAATCACACCGCCGTCTTTTAAGGTTTGGGGCGGCTCGTCTGCAATTGCATTCTCCAAAAGCGTGCGGACATCCTCCATAATATCCAGCCGTTTTTTCATATCACAGAATAGCCCGGAATGCATTTTAGAAAGCTGATATTCCAGATCCGGCAGCCTTGTTAGGGATAGCTTTAAAGCAATCAGATCCTTTGGAGAAACCGTTCCGAGCGAAATCCGGGAAACAATTCTTGCGATATCGTAAATTCCGTCTAACACGCTCCGCACCTCATCCCGGAGCATCAGATCGTTCACTAATTCTTCTACAGCATATAGCCGCTGTTTGATTTTGTCCGGATCAATCAGCGGTTTTTCCACCCATTGCTTTAAAAGCCTTGCACCCATAGATGTTTTTGTGCTGTCCAACACCCACAAAAGTGTTCCGCGCTTGATTTTTTCGCGCATGGTTTCGGTCAGCTCTAAATTCCGGTGTGTTGCCGCATCTAATTCCATAAATTCGCTGACCTGATAAATCTGTAGCTGATTTAAATATTCCAACCCCTGCTTTTGCGTGTGGGAAAGATACCGGAGCATTGCCGAAACGGCACAGAGTAACGCCTCATTGTCAAAAGACGCATTCGGAAACTGTTTTTTCACGCGTTCCGGATCTGCCAAAAAGAAATCCTGCTCCCTGCGCTCCGGCTCTAAATTCAGCCTTGTTTCAATACTGTGTGAAAATTGCTTTTCTGCCTCCTCATTCAAAAGGATTTCTGACGGCTGATAACGCGAAAGCTCGACCATCAACAGCGACAAATCCTCCACATATGACGCATACATTTCCACGGTGGAAATATCCGCAGAAGCAATCGCCGCACCGCCGTTTTTCTGATATAACACTGCCAGATAGTTATTTTTCTGATCATCCAGCATTGTCTCGTCGATGATCGTGCCGGGCGTTACAATCCGGATCACTTCGCGCCTGACCAAGCCCTTTGCCGACTTCGGATCCTCCACCTGCTCGCAGATGGCAACTTTATAGCCCTTTTCCACCAGCTTTGCAATATAAACATTCGCACTATGAAAAGGAACGCCGCACATCGGCGCGCGTTCCTCCAGACCGCAGCTTTTGCCGGTCAGCGCAATTTCCAGTTCACGGGACGCAACAATCGCGTCTTCAAAAAACATTTCGTAAAAGTCGCCCAGACGATAAAACAAGATACAGTCGCCGTACTGCTCCT
The DNA here is from genome assembly GCA_008668455.1 of Clostridia bacterium. GTDB lineage: Bacteria > Bacillota > Clostridia > UBA1381 > UBA1381 > RQCD01. The sequence continues at coordinate 1,981 of RQCD01000002.1, read as the reverse complement.
TGGTGAGCAGGTACTGGCTCATCATCGGGGTGAGCGAATCACGTTCAATTTCCACGTTTTTCTTCTCCTATCTTAGTGGCATCCGCCGCAGCTGGAGCAATCATGCGTGCAGCCTCCAGGCTCTTGCCCGGTAATATAAAAATTCAGTACACCGTTGATATTTCCCACCATCTCGTCGAATGCTTTCTTTGCCTCTACATATGCCCGGATCAGTTCATTTTCATCCATCAGCTGCTGGAATGCCTCGGTATTCTGCTTTACGGCATCCTCATGACTGATCTTCTTCTCCTGCATATCGCGCGCAAGATTCATTCTCTTTAAATTAAATGCCTGCAATGCCTCGCGGGATGCCTCGTCGTTTGCCTGTGCCTCCTCTGCGGCGTGCATCTTTGCCATTTCCTCTGATTCTGCAATCTTTTTTCCTAATTCGTGTGCCAATTCTAAAATTTCCATCATATTTTCCTTTCTTTTATTCGACTACTTCTCCGTTTAAGCTCCAGGTATGTGCCTCAATAATTTTTACCGGAACATATTTTCCAATCAAGGACGGATCTCCTTTAAAATTCACGATTTTTGAGGTGTCCGTTCTGCCGGTTAAGGTGTTCGGATCGGTTTTGCTTGGTCCCTCCACCAATACCTCTAACACCTTTCCCTCATATTTTAAGTTCTTCTTTTTGGAGATTTCATTCTGAACCTCCAGCATTTGATCAAAGTTTTTGTGAATTTCCTCCTCGGAAAGCACAAAATCCAGCTTTGCCGCCGGAGTACCCTCTCTCCGGGAATAAATAAACGAGAAAATCTGATCAAATTCCACCTCGCGGATCACCGAGAGCGTGTCCAGAAAATCTTCGTTCGTTTCGGTCGGAAAACCGACAATGACATCGGTGGTCAGCGTAATATCCGGAATCCGTTCCTTCACTTTCCGGATCTTTTCTAAATATTCCTCCCGGGTATACTTCCGGTTCATTTCCTTTAATACCCGGTCCGACCCTGCCTGGAACGGAAGATGCAGCTGATGGCAAATCTTCTCGCATTCCGTCATGGTATCAATCAGCTTATCTCCGAAATCCTTCGGGTGCGATGTCATAAACCGAATCCTGCGCACACCGTCCAGACCGTTCACCATACGCAGCAGATCGGAAAAGTCAATCTCCTCCTCCAGATCCTTCCCGTAAGAATTGACGTTCTGACCTAAAAGACAGATTTCCGTAACCCCCTTATCCAAAAGTCCCCGGATTTCAGCTAAAATCGCCTCCGGCTTGCGGCTTCGCTCTCTGCCGCGGACATAGGGAACGATACAGTAGGAACAAAAATTGTTGCAGCCGTACATGACAGAAACCCATGCCTTTTTATCGTCTGCACGCAAAATCGGCAGTTCCTCCGCAATCGCGCCATCCTCATTTTCCACCGAAACAACCGTTCTTTTTCCGGTCAGCGTCCGGTATAAAAGCTCGGGCAGACGGTAGAGCGCATGCGTTCCGAAAATCAAATCCACATGCGGATAGGTTTTTTTGATTTTTTTCGTGATATGCTCCTGCTGAACCATGCAGCCGCAAAGCGCAATCGTCATCTCCGGATGACTTTCTTTCTGGTGCTTTAAGATTCCTAATCTTCCGAATACCTTCTGCTCCGCATTTTCCCGGACGGCGCAGGTGTTATAAACCACCAAATCTGCTTCCTCTGCCCGGTCGGAAAACGAATACCCGGCGTCCTGCAGGATTCCTCGGATTCGCTCGGTATCATTCTCGTTTTGCTGACAGCCGTATGTCTCGGTATGCGCAATCGGCGGTCTGCCATGCTCCTGGCAAAAAAGCGCCGCATATTCCCGGAGCTTGTCAAGATAATCCCATTGTCTGTTGATTTCTTCCTTTTCTATATACTTCGCCATTCTGCTTTCCTTTCTGCCTTTCTCGAAATTATTTTATCATAATCGGCAAAAAATTGCAATCTGTTTTTGTAAACATTTTAAAAATTTTTAAAC
>RQCD01000155.1 GCA_008668455.1 Clostridia bacterium | reverse complement strand
TCATATGCGCTGTTCTGCCGCTATAGGTAAGTGCAATGATCGCAGAAGCATTCATGTCATGCGCCGTAGTACAGGTGGCATGACTTAATGCATTGGTAACATTTCTTGGCTCCATATAAAAATCCGTATTATTGGAAAGGCGCTTTACATAATCAATATCATCCTCAGTACGCTCTGCAATCGTTGCCATTGTTTTTACCGTCTCCACCGGATACCGTCCGATCGCGGTTTCTCCCGAAAGCATGAGTGCGCTTGTGCCGTCGTAAATAGCATTTGCAACATCGGTGGTCTCTGCACGGGTCGGACGCGGATTCCGGATCATAGAATCCAGCATCTGTGTTGCCGTGATCACGACTTTTCCGGCAAGATAAGTTTTCTTGATGATCATTTTCTGGAACACCGGAACATCCTCTAAGGGGATTTCCACACCCATATCTCCGCGCGCCACCATCACACCGTTTGAAACCTTTAGAATTTCATCAATATTCTGAACGCCCTCCGCATTTTCAATTTTTGCAATAATCCGAATCGTTTCGCCGCCGTTCTGGTTTAAAAGCTCCCGCACCTGCAAAACATCCTCCTGCGTCCGGGCAAAGGACGCTGCAATAAAATCAACATCCTGTTCGATTCCAAATAAAATATCCTCCCGATCCTTTTGGCTCATATACGGCATGTTCAAAGAAACATTCGGCACATTCACACCCTTGGAATTTGACACAATGCCGCCGCTTTTAACCTCGCAGACAATCCGGTCGTTTATCACACTGACCGCCTCTAACTCAATCAGTCCATCATCAATCAGAAGCCGTGTTCCGATATGAATATCCTTTGGAAGATCAGCATAGGTGATACTGACCTGCTTTTCATCTCCCTCCACATCGTCTGTGCGAAGTGTAAAGCGGTCGCCCTCATGCAGCTCAATTTTTCCGTTCTGAAAACTTTTGATCCGGATTTCCGGGCCCTTCGTATCCAAGAGAATTGCCACCGGCATATCCAGTTCTTCCCGGATTCGCTTAATCCGATCCATTCTTGCCTTTGCTTCCTCGTGTGTGCCATGGGAAAAATTGATCCGCGCCACATCCATACCGGCAAGCATCAACTCACGGATTACCTTATCTGAATCAGTCGCAGGACCCATGGTGCATATAATTTTTGTTTTTCTCATATACGACTCCTTTTCTAAAACAGGGACGTCATCAGATACTCCGATAGACGTCCCCTTTGATCATCCACTTATATTGACAGCTTCTTTGCTAACTGAATCAACTCGTCCGGAATGGTTTTCTTCATCTGTAAGCCTTCCTCAATATCCACATCCACAATCTTAGAACCCTGTATGCAGACAATTCGGTTCGACTTTCCCTCCAGAAGAAGCTCAACCGATCTTCCGCCCATCTGACTTGCAATCACACGATCGCGGACAGTCGGGCTTCCGCCTCTCTGCACATGACCCAGGATGGTTGCTCTGGATTCAATTCCGGTTTTCTCCTCAATCTTTTTTGCCATTTCCATCACGCCGCCAACTCCCTCAGCAACGATCACGATGTTGTGCTTTCTTCCTCTTGCTTTGCCCTCTAAAATCGGACGAAGCACATCCCGGTCAAAATCAAACGGGATTTCCGGAATTAAAACTACCTCTGCGCCGCAGGCAATTGCCGCATTGATGGCAATGTATCCGGCGCCTCTGCCCATCACCTCAACTACAGAGCACCGCTCATGGCTGGATGAGGTATCGCGAAGCTTATCCACAGCGTCCTTGACAGTGTTTAAGCATGTGTCAAAGCCTACTGTATACTCGCTACAATCAATATCGTTATCGATCGTACCCGGCATTGCAATGGTCGGCAGCCCCATCCGGGAAAGATCTCTTGCACCGCGGAACGAGCCGTCTCCGCCAATCACGATCATGCCATCGATTCCGTTTGCCTTTGCCATATCCACCGCTCTCTGCACACCGGCAGGCTCTTTAAATTCCGGGCAGCGTGCTGTTTGCAGAATCGTTCCGCCGCGCTGCAGCGTCTCACTAACGTCTCTTGCGGTCATCCTGTGAAAATATCCGTTAATCAGTCCGTTATAGCCGTGCTGAACTCCTGTCACCTCAAGATTATGATAACAGCCGACACGAACCACTGCACGGATTGCCGCATTCATGCCAGGCGCATCGCCGCCGCTTGTTAAAACACCTATTTTTCTAATCTCTCCCATATTGATCTTCCTTTCTATCGGGTAATTTACAATTCATATTCCAGAATCAGGTCATGCGCCTGCGGAATTTCCGCCGCCGGAACTAATATTTCATAACAGCAACACGCTTTATCGCTCTTTTCAAGTGCGCGGATCTTGGTTAAAATGCGTCCGTTTCTCAAAAGAGTCCGGACCTTTTCCACCGCCTCCAGGCTTTGTGCCATATATACGACAGTCCACATAGATTCATTTCTCCTCTTAAAATATACGACAAACCGCAGTTTGTATCATGAGCATACAGGAAGTTGAAACCCCTTATTACTCCAATTTAGATTATACTGCAAAATTCTGCAAATTGCAAGAGAAATTTACAAATTTTATGAAAAAATACGATTTTCATTCCTGCATCCGCACGTTTTCCCTGCCAAATTCAGCATAAAACCGTTCCAAAACCGCCGGATCATCTGAAATCCAGTTTTCCCTTGGCGCTTTTAGCTGACGCTTGGTATCCTCAAAATAAAGGCAGAGCGGAATATCTCCCTTTGTTTTTCCGGCAATTTCTAAAACCCTCTGTATCTTCTCTCGATCCTCCGAAAGCCGGATAAACAGCTTTTTGGAGCTTTCCGGCTCAATCAGATCCAAAAGCATCACCTTTTCACACAAAAGCTTTGGTTCTTCATCCTCCCGGATATTGATCTTACCTTCTGCAACAACGGCATTTTCCTCGGTTAGCTCATTGGAATACTGCGTGAGCGTTTTTGGGAAAACGATCATCTCAATACTGCCAAACCGATCCTCTAACCGAACAAACGCCATCTGCGCATTACTCCGGGTTGTTTTATTTTTCCGGCTGCTGACCACGCCGCAGAGTCTGACATACTGTCCGTCTGTAATGCCGCCCTTCACCGTCCGGAACATACCGTCCTCGTCCCGGACAACGCTCCGGAGTATGGTCCCGATGTTGATTGCGGAGATTTTTTTTGCTTTCTCCTCATATTCTTCCATCGGATGCCCAGAAAGATACATACCAATTGTTTGTTTTTACATTTTTAATAATGTTTTTTTGTCGAATTCCGGAATGTCAGGAAAGCTTTCTTGAACCTCCGTTTCTCCAAAGAGCGAAACCTGACCCGGAATGATTGCTTTCTGCTGCTGGGATTCTCCCTCAATCATCCCCTCAAACACATGAATCAGCTGCGACCGCCGCACACCAAGAGAATCAAACGCACCTGCATAAATCAGAGATTCCACCGCTCGCTTATTCATGTCCTTGCCGGTCATACGGGAAATAAAATCGGTAAAATTCTGAAACGCTCCGTTTTCTTTCCGTTCACGCACCACACTCTGAATAAACCCTGCGCCGACATTTTTAATACTTGCCATTCCAAACCGGATCGCGTTATGCTCCACAGTAAACAAATCTTCACTGCTGTTAATATCCGGCGGCAGACGGTCAATCCCCATTTCCTTACAGTTTTCGATATATTGGTTCATTTTATCCATATCACCGGCATTTGAAATCAAGGATGCCATATATTCCACCGGATAAAATGTTTTTAAATATGCTGTCTGATAGGTGATATAGGCATAGGCAGCAGCATGGGATTTGTTAAAGGCATAGTTTGCAAAGTCGTACATTTCGTCAAAAATCGCTATTGCCGTTTTCTCCTCAATGCCGCGGTTGATACAACCCTCTATCACCTGGTTTCCGTTTTCGTCTTTTTTTCCGTAGATAAAATTCTGCCGCTCCACCTCCATCAGCTCTTTCTTCTTTTTGCTGATCACACGGCGCAGCAGGTCGGCATTTCCAAGCGAGTACCCTGCCATCACCCGCACAATTTCCATCACCTGCTCCTGGTACACCATGCAGCCATAGGTGACATCAAGAATATTTTTTAAAAGCGGATGCTTGTAGCGGATATTTTCCGGGTGCATTTTATTATTAATATAGACAGGAATGGAATCCATCGGTCCGGGGCGGTAGAGCGCAATCCCGGCGACAATATCTTCTAAGCAGCTCGGCTTTAGCTCCTGCATAAACGCTTTCATACCGGCGCTTTCGATCTGGAACACGCCATCGGTATTGCCGGATGAGATCATCTCGTAAACCTCCGGAACACCGTAATCAAGCCGGCTCATATCAATCACTTCACCGCGTGTTTTTTCAATAATTTTTAAAGCGTCGCGGATAATGGTCAGGTTCTTAAGACCTAAAAAGTCCATTTTTAAAAGCCCCAAACCCTCTACCGTATCCTTGACAAACTGCGTGGTCACCACGTCGTCGTTCGTTTGCAGCGGAATATACTCCACCGTCGGTTCTTCTGTAATCACCACACCGGCCGCATGTGTGGATTTATGCCGCGGCAGTCCCTCCAATGCCTTTGCAAGGTCAATCAGCCGATGGATTTTCGGATCGTTTTCATAAAGACCGGAAAGCTCTCGGCTGATGGTGAGCGCCTTATCCAGCGTCATTCCCAGATCCATCGGCACAAGCTTTGCCACCTTATCCACCTCGGCATAGGGAATATTTAAGGTTCTGCCCACATCCCGGATCACAAGCTTTGCCTTTAGCGTACCAAAGGTAATGATTTGGGAAACATGATCTGCGCCATATTTCTCCACCACATAATTGATCACCTTTTGCCGCCCCTCCGGCTCAAAATCCACGTCAATATCCGGCATGCTCACGCGCTCCGGATTCAAGAAACGCTCAAAAATCAGATTGTATGCAATCGGGTCAATATCGGTAATTTCCAGACAATATGCCACAATGCTGCCGGCTGCCGACCCTCGCCCCGGTCCGACGCAGACATCATGATTTTTTGCATAATGGATAAAATCCCAGACAATCAGAAAATAGTCTACAAAACCCATGCTTTTGATCACAGAAAGCTCATAATCCAATCGCTCGGAAAGCTCCGGTGTGATGGTTTCATAGCGTTTTTTTAACCCCTTGCGGCAGAGCATTTCCAGATATTCCTCTGCCATATACCCCTCCGGAACAGCATAGGACGGAAGGTGGCGCGTGTTAAAATCAAAATCCACCTGACAGCGCTTTGCAATTTTTTCGGTATTCTCCAAAGCCTCCGGGATATAGGAGAACAGTTCCTGCATTTCCTGTTCAGATTTTACATAAAACTCCTGCGTTTCAAACTTCATCCGCTCCGGATCGTCCACAGTTTTTTCCATCTGAATACACATCAGAATATCCTGTGCCTCGGCATCCTCTTTTTTGGTGTAGTGAATGTCGTTAGTGGCAACAATTCCAATTCCCAATTCCCGGGCAATCCGGATCAGCTGCGGATTCGTCTGCTTTTGCTCCGGGAGTCCGTGATCCTGTATTTCAATATAGTAGTGATCCTTTCCGAGTAAATCCAAATATTTTTTTGCCCGCTCCTTTGCGCCCTCATAATTATCCTGCAATAACAGTTTTGGAAGCTCTCCGGCAAGGCAGGCAGACAGGACAATCAAGCCCTCATGATGCTCAGAAAGCAGCTCAAAATCAATCCTCGGCTTGTAATAAAAGCCGTCTACAAATCCGGCGGACACAATTTTGATCAGATTGTGATAGCCGGTGTCATTTTCTGCAAGAAGAATTAAATGACTGTATTTTGCGTCTAATTCGTATACCTTGTCGAACCGGCTCCGGGGCGCCATATAAACCTCGCACCCAATCACTGGATGAATCCCCTGCGCCTTTGCCTCCTTGTAAAAATCCACCACGCCATACATCGCTCCATGGTCGGTAACTGCAACCGAATCCATCCCTAATTCCTTCACACGCGCAATTAAATCCTTAATCCGCGCCGCACCGTCCAATAAGCTGTACTCTGTATGCGTATGTAAATGCGCAAATGCCATGCTTGTTTCTTCCTTTCTGTTATAAGCTCTCCGAAATTTCAATCAGGCGGTTTAGGCGGTGATTGACGCCGGATTTTCCGATTCCGAGGCGTTCTCCGAGTTCCTTTAGACTTTCGTCCGGATATTCCATCCGCAATTCCGCAGCCTCCCGGAGCTTTTCCGGGAGAACCTCCAGACCGGTGGAGTTTTTAATCTTTTCAATCGCCATAAAATGCTTTCCGTAGGCTTTCACAATTTTATCCATATTTGCATTTTCACAGTTTAGCTGACGGTTGATTCCATTCCGGATTTCCTTTTCAATCGAAATATTAAAAATTTCCATTGCCGCACTGCCTGCACCGACTGCGCCAAGCACAGCGGCGATTTCTTCATATCCATTAATATAAACCACAGCATGCCCTTTCCGGACATTGGTTTTCGCAGTAACCTCCAATTCCTCCAAAACCTCTAAAAGCTCCTCTGCAACCGGTTCTTCGTTTGCATCAAATTCCATGTGGTAGCTTTTCTGCGGATCAGAAATCGAGCCGCCTCCCAAAAACGCGCCGCGCAGGTAGCTTTCCCGGCAGCAGGAAAACGGCATGATCTCCTCCGGATTTGCCATTCTGCCATCCTCCCGGAGCATAAACCGCTCTTTGAGCTGATCCAGCGCATTCGGATCAGTAATCCGATAGAGGAAAATTCCGTTTTTACTCTTTCCGCACGGCTCTGCTGAAAAACCAAGTTCCTCAGAGATTGCACTGCAAAAAACGTCGATTGTTGCTTCATGCTCGCTTGCAAAATAGAAGCCGTCTCTCCGTCTCTGCCCTGCAAAGCGCAAAAGTCCAAACAATTCTGCACTGCGGCAAAACGGACAATCCGGCATGATTTTTCCCAATTTTTCTTTTATTTTATAGGAAAAGGACATGAAAATCCCTCCTTACAGCTTCATCAAAGCCGAAGCTAAGCTTTGATAATTATGACGGATCAGACGTCCGTCCTTTAAGTACACTAAATCTCTCGGCAAAAGCCGGATATATTCCTCCGAAAACCGTTTCTGATCAATTCTGACCGGCTCTGCACCGTCCTGCCGATACCGCGCTAAAATTTCCTCCGGAATCGGCTGATCATTTGCGATCACATAATCAATCATCCGATCTCCGCCATGCTTTCGAATCGCCTGCACATGGTCAAAAAGAGTATAGCCTTGCGTTTCGCCCGGCTGAGTCATAATATTTCCAACATACACCTTTAATGCAAGGCTTTCACAAATAGCGCGGCTCACACCTTCGACCAGCAAATTCGGAATAATACTGGTATAAAGACTTCCCGGTCCGATCACAATTAAGTCTGCTTCCCGAATTGCCTCCAAAACGCCCGGCGCAGGCTTCGGGGTTTCCGGCAACAGGGACAGTCTTTTAATATTTTTATGTCCCGGAGCTCCGATTTTGGATTCTCCGAAAATCGTTTCACCATCCTCCAAAATTGCCCGGAGCTGAATGTTTTCCGTCGTAACCGGCAAAACGCGCCCCTCTACACCAAATGCAGCATTCATTTTCTGCACCGCCTCATCAAAGCTATCCGAAATGCCATACAGTGCAGCAAGGCACAGATTTCCCAAAACATGTCCCTTTAAGCGTCCCTCCTGAAACCGGTAATTGATCAGTTCGTGCAGAATCGGATTTGTGACAGCAAGCGCGTCGATACATTTTCGGATGTCACCCGGCGGCAGCATGCCTAATTCCTCCCGGAGCATCCCGGAGGAACCGCCGTCATCTCCAACCGTCACAATTGCCGTCAGATCGGAGGTGTATTTTTTAAGCCCTCTTAAAATTGTTGAAATCCCTGTTCCGCCGCCTATGGTTACAATTTTTCTGTGTTCCATTCCTTTGATCTCCCTTTGTCAATATCGCGGTTAATCAGGTTCACCTCATATCCCTGATTTGCAATCGCGTCGCTCAAAAGCTTTGCCATGGTGATACTCCGGTGCTTTCCGCCGGTGCAGCCGATCGCAATGGATAGACTTGTTTTCCCCTCCTCCACATAAAGCGGAATCAGATAAAGCATCATATCCTTCAGCTTATCAAAAAAGATTCTGGATTCCTCAAAGCTCATCACATAATCCCGAACCTCCTGCTGCATACCGGTTTTTTCCTTCAGGCTGCTGATATAAAACGGATTCGGAAAGCATCTTACATCAAATACTAAATCACTATCCAGCGGGATACCGTATTTGAATCCGAACGATACCACATTAATGGTTAACTCCTGTTCCTTGGAATCACAGTAAATCCGCTTTAATTCCTTGGAAAGCTGATGGAGCGACATATGCGAGGTATCAATCACCTCGTCCGCCTCGGAATAAAGCTTTGCAAGCATTTTCCGCTCCTTATGAATACTTTCCAAAAGTCCCTGACTTCCGGACAACGGATGCACCCGGCGCGTTTCTTTATAACGCTTGACCAGCGTTTCATCATCCGCGTCCAAAAAAAGCAGACTGCAGGAATAACCGTCCTGCTGCAGCTTTTTAATATTATCCAAAAGCTCATTAATCAGCTCGCCCACGCGAATATCCACCACAAACGCAACCTTTTCATATTTTCCGTTCATGGAAAAGAACAGCTTTGCAAATTCCGGAATCAGATTCGGCGGCATATTGTCAATGCAGAAAAATCCGCTGTCCTCCAAAAAACGGAGTACCTGCGATTTTCCAGACCCGGATAACCCTGTCACCACCGTAAATTGTCTCATGCTTTTATTCCTCTCTTCCAATCATTCGTATCTCCGGCTCTAAGAACACGCTGGATTTTTTCTGCACCGTCTCCTGCACATACCGAATCACCGCCCGGACATCCTTTGCCGTTGCACCGCCATAGTTCACTAAAAATCCGGCATGCTTTTCCGAAATGCCTGCGCCGCCGATCCGGAAACCCTTCAAACCTGCCTCCTCAATCAGCGCTCCGGCAAAATACCCCTCAGGGCGCTTAAATGCACTTCCTGCACTCGGATAAGAGAGCGGCTGCTTTTCCGCTCTTTTCTTGGCAAGCTCCTGCAGTTTTTTCCGGATTTCCTTCTCATTCCCCTCAGAAAGTGCAAGCGTGCAGCCTAAAAGAATACCGCCGTTTTCCGAAAAGCTGCTTTTCCGATACCCAAAGGACAGCTCCTCTCGTCCGGAGGTTTTGATTGCTCCATCCTCCGAAATGTAAGTCACTGTTTCAATCAGCGCTCCGATTTCTCCGCCGTATGCACCGGCATTCATATAAATTGCACCGCCCAGTGTTCCGGGGATACCGGACGCAAATTCCAGTCCGGTAAGACCTGCCTTTGCCGCAACGGAGGACAGCTCTGATAACAGAATTCCGGATTCTGCTGAAATCTTTTCTCCCAAAACCTCGGCTTTGTTCATACGTCTTGCAATCCGGATCACCACTCCGTCAATCCCGGCATCCGAAACCAGAAGATTTGAGCCGTTTCCGATTATGGTATACGGTTCATTTTTTTCCTTTAGCAGGGACACTAAACCGCAAACCTCCTCCCGGCTCTCCGGCTCACAGAGCACCTCTGCCGCGCCGCCGATCCGAAAGGTTGTATACCTCGCCATTGATGCATTTTCTTCGGTATTCCGGCAGATTGTTTTAATCTGCTCCAATAAATCAGCTTTCATAAAAACTCCTCTATATTGTTCTCCGATCCTTGAGATAATCCTTTAAGGCTGCATAGGAACGGTTCATAATCAGCTCCTCCGGAAAATCAATCTCCCGGAGCATGGCAAGCGCCGGTTCAATCTGGTTGACCGTGGTGTAAAAATGCGCATCGCTGTTAACCGCAATTCCCACGCCTAATGCCTTTGCACGCTCGGCAATCTTCCGGCAGTTTTTCACATTCGCCGGTCGCACCGAAAAGGTGTGTGCATTGATTTCAATCAGCTTGTGCAGCTCGCCTGCACGCTTTAGAACTGTATCAATATCATATTCTGCACGCGGATTTCCGCTATGGCAGAGCATATCCACATATGGCTTTTCCAAAAGCTTTAAATAGCATTCGGTGTGATCCTCATCCATTCCCTCATGCACACCGTCGTGTACGCTGACGCCGACAAAATCCATGCTTTTTAATAGCTCCTCCGGCATGTCGAGCGTTCCCTTGTTATCTAAAATATTCACCTCACAGCCGCACAAAACGCGTACTCCTGAAAGATAGTCCGGAATTTCCTTATAGTTGTAGAAAAACGCAAACGGCATATGCGGATCCATCCCAACGCCGTGATCGGTCAGAGCAATCAGCTCCAATCCCTTTTCTACCGCTGAATCTACCATTTCCTTGATTGTTGAATACGCATGCACACTTGCTAAGGTGTGGCAGTGCAGATCTGTTTTTATCTTCATTTTTCCCACCCTTTCTTATTCGTCCATATTCCCCTGCATTTCCCTCATCAGACGGTTGTTTAATTCCACAGCTGCATTATAGCCCATCCGTTTCTGACGGTTATTCATCGCTGCAACCTCAATAATGACTGCAAGATTTCTTCCCAGCTTCACCGGAATCGTGAGACTGGAAATATTGATGCCCATAATGTTAGTATATTCATCCACCATACCCAGGCGGTCGTACTGCTTTCCCTCTACCCATGGCTCTAAATGGATTACAAGATCGATACTCTCGGTATCCTTTACCGCTCCAATACCAAAGATTTCTTTTACATCAATAATACCGATACCGCGAAGCTCCACAAAGTGGCGGATGATTGCCGGGGAGCTGCCGACCAGAGTGCGGTTTGATACGCGCTTAATCTCCACCGCGTCATCCGCTACCAGACGGTGTCCGCGCTTTAAAAGCTCAATTGCCGTCTCGCTTTTTCCCACGCCGCTCTCACCTAAGATCAGGATTCCCTCGCCGTATACCTCCACCAAAACGCCATGGCGCGTGATTCTGGGTGCAATCTGAACATTTAAATAGCTGATCAGTGCGCTCATCATACTGGAGGTGGATTCCTCTGTGCGAACCACCGTAACATCATATTTTTCCGCTAACTGGAGCATTTCCGGTCCGACCTGCATACCGCGTGTGATCACTAAAAGCGGAATCCGTTTGGAAAAAAGCTTTTCCAAAAGCTGGTATCTCTGTTCTCCCGGAAACTGCTCCAAATATGTCAGCTCGACTCTTCCCATAATTTGAATCCGCATGGGATCAAAATAGTCATAAAAGCCAACGATCTGCAATGCCGGACGGTTCAGATCGGAGGTGCTTATCTGAATTTCCGGAAGCTTTGTGGAGCTGTAAAGCTTTTCAAACTGAAATTCTTCTAACACCTTTGTCAGGGGAATGGAAAATTTGTTTTCGTTCATCATCAGTAATGTTTCCTTTCTTCATGATTCTCTCTATTCATTATACATGATTTTTCTGAAATTTAAAATAGAATTTTAAAAATTTATACAAATTTATGATTTTTCCGTCGAAATCAACAAAAAATCCGTCTCTTTTCCCTTTTCTGAAAAAGAATTTATTTTTTTTTAAAAAACGCTTGCAATCTTTCTGAAAATGTGGTAAAATAGTTTTGTTTTGATGATTCAATAGCAGTTTAGGAGGTGTTTTAAATGGCAAAATGCGATATTTGCGGAAAGGGCGTATCCTTTGGTATCAAAGTCAGCCATTCGCACAGAAGATCAAACAGAACATGGAAGGCGAACGGCAGAACGGTTCGCGCAATTGTAAACTGCACTCCGAAATCCGTATACGTCTGCACACGCTGCTTACGTTCCGGAAAGGTAACCCGCT
>RQCD01000137.1 GCA_008668455.1 Clostridia bacterium | reverse complement strand
TTGATTGTCTGGAATATCATAAATCCTCTGAATTTAATATTGCTCTTTGCGATATGATTTTGGTTTTGGGGCAGGAGTCCGATATTCAAAATGGAACCTATGAACTTTCCGGTTGTGAAGCTTTTTATGTCCCTGCCGGAACAGGCGTCGAGCTTTACTCCACAACGCTCCATTATGCGCCGTTTCACTGTGATGAAAAAGGCTATCGGACAGTTTGTGTGCTGCCGCGCGGCACAAATGGCGAAAAACCGGATTTGCCGGAGAAAACAGCTGAGGATCGGATGTGTGCCGGCAGTAATAAATGGCTGATGGCGCATCCGGATTATGCAAAGGAAAACCCGGGGGTATATATCGGATTGACAGGTCAGAACATTACAAGGAAAGGATTGGAATAAACTATGAATCGAGAAGAAAGAATCAGACAGGCATATGAAAACGCAAGGGAGGTTTATGCAGAATACGGAGTTAACACGGATCAGATTCTGGAGAAATTTCAGAATATTCCGATTTCGATTCCCTGCTGGCAGGGCGATGACATTATCGGTTTTGAGCCGACTGGCGCGGGAGCAAGCGGCGGCTTAATGGTGACGGGAAATTATCCGGGACGTCCGCGCAATCCGGAGGAATACCGGATGGACTTGGCAAAGTGCCTTTCCTATGTTCCGGGGGCGTTAAAGCTCAATCTGCATTCCAGCTACGGCGAAAATTATGAGCCGGGCATTGATCGGGATGAATATGCACCCCGGCATTTTGCAGGCTGGGTCAGCTGGGCAAAAGAGCATGGAATCGGACTGGATATGAATGCAACCACATTCAGCCATCCGCTTGCAGCAGACGGACTGACGATTTCTCATCCGGACGAGAAAATCCGCAGCTTTTGGGTGCGTCACATGCAGGCGGTGCGTGAAATTGCCGAATATATCGGAAAAGAGCTTGGAATGCCGTGCGTGTTTAATACCTGGGTGCAGGACGGCATGAAGGATCTTCCGGCAGACCGGATGAAATACCGGGCGTTGATGAAAGAATCCTTTGACGAGATTTTTTCAAAAAAGAGAATTTCTCCGGATTATGTTTACGATGCGTTAGAACCGAAGCTGTTTGCAGTCGGTGTGGAGGAATATACTGTCGGATCAAATGATTTCTACCTGCTGTATCACGGACATGCACGCGCAAACGGAATCGGCAATACCATTATGAATTTAGATCTCGGGCATTTTCACTGTGAGGAAAATGTTGCAGATAAGATTTCTTCGGTGATGCTATATTCTGACCGCTTTATGGCGCATCTGACGCGCGGCATCCGGTGGGATTCCGACCACGTGGTGCTGCATGACGATAAAACAAAGAATATGATGAAAGAAATTGTCCGTGCAGGGGTTCTGGAAAAGGCATTTATCGGAACAGATTATTTTGATGCGTCCATTAACCGGATCGCCGCATGGACAATTGGTACAAGAGCAACGAAAAAAGCTCTTTTAGAAGCAATGCTTGAACCGACCGGATTGATCAAACAGGCAGAAAATGACAAGGACTTTACCCTGCGGCTTGCCTTGATGGATGAATTTTCAGAGCTGCCGTCGCAGGCAGTTTGGGAATATTTCTGTTTAATTCATTCCATGCCAATCAATGCCGAATGGATCGAGGATTTAAAGCAATACGAAAAAAGTGTTATGTTCTCACGAAAGTAACAGAGAAAAACACCGTTTCCATCGTCGGAAACGGTGTTTTTTAGAGTTCTTTCGGATAAGTTCCGAAGAACCGAAAAGATGTTTGCAACCTACTTCTGCACACAGGCGGGATTTTTATGCCACTAATGAAATTTTGTATTTTATAGAGCTGCAATACAAACGATCAAAATTTTTTAAATATGGAGTGACTTTTGCTTTCGGTTAGTATATAATATACCTAACGAACATTAGGTAGCTTTTGCAGAATATTTTTGTGGAATTTTACAAAGCTGTCGTGAAATATAATAAAATTTTAGGGAAATTAACGATTGACTTGTTTAAAAAAGGAGAGTAAAATCTGTAGTATGCTACATATTTTAGAAAGGGGTGATTCAAATGACGCAGGAACACGCACTATTCCTATCCGTGCGCAAAATACACGATCTGGTAGTTCAGAGAGCCAACGTGAATTTAAAAAGCTACGATCTGACAGTTTCTCAGATGCTCTTGCTCTGCTATTGCCTGAATTTTGGAGACGAATTTGTCTATCAGCGCGAATTAGAGCACTATTTTGATTTGAGCCATGTCACCGTAATCGGTCTTTTAAAGTGGCTTTCCGAAAATAATTATGTAAGAATTGAAATTTCGGAAACCGACCGGCGGCAAAGAAAGGTGTTTTTAACCGAAAGGGCATATAGTATAGCCGCGGATATTGAACGTCAGATCACCGAATTTGAACAAATGCTGACAGATACACTCTCTGAAAATGAAATTCAGAGTATGCAGAAATATCTGGATATTGTTTATCATAATCTTATATCACAAAACAAAAAGCAGAAAGGAAGCAGAACATGAAACAAAGAATAATCTCTTTTTTAACAGCAGCGTTGATATTTGGCAGTGTTCCGGCTTGGGCCGAGGAAATCCCTGTACCACAGAACACCGTTATGACGGCAGATGAGGCTGTGGACTATGCGCTCTCTCATTCACTTTCCCTTGCCGCCGCAAAAGCAGGTGTATCCTCTGCGCAGTATTCCAGAAATACTGCATACAAAACCTACCGGAATTTCACAAAATCTAAATATGAGCTGGACGCCAGCACCTTTGAGGCAGGATTATCCTATACCGGTTACTATGTTGACGCGGCAGATACGCAGCTGGCAATTGCAGAACGGAATCTAAAAATCCAGGAAAACAGCTTAAAAACGGATGTCCGAAATGCATTTTATTCCTATTTAAACACAAAAAACAAAACTGAGCTGGCAAAAACAGCGTTAGAAAGTGCACAGGAAAAGGAAAACTTTGCAAAAGCAAGGCAGGAAAGCGGTGTGATTTCGGAGCTTGATTATCAGAGCTTTCAGCTTTCTGTGTTAAACAGCCAGAATGCTTTGAATCAGGCAATCCGAAATGAGGAGGATTCCCTCCGTTCCTTAAAGGATCTTTTAAATTTCCCGGAGGATCAGACTCTTTCTGCAAGCGGCAGCTTTACAGCAGAAGCGCCCGCCTATCTTGCCCCGGAGGAGGCTGTTCCCCTTTCCAGAACGCAAAATACATATAAAAATCTGTCCGATGCACAGACGCTTGCAAAGAACCGCTGGGATCGTGCACAAGGCTACTATTTCCCAAACCAGTCGGAATATTCAGTAGAAAAAGCAAATTTTGAACAATCCGATGCAGAATTTCAAAGCAATGTCCGCAGTCTTGTCACAGGGATTCATTCTGCCTACAACGGCCTTTTAACCCTTAAGGAAAACATTGAATATTTGGAAAGGTCTGCGGAGCTGCTCTCTACTAACACGCAGGCAATGTATCTGCGCTATGAAATGGGTATGGTGACGGCTAACGATTATTTAGATGCAGAGCAAAAGCTATTTGAAACAAAAAATTCCCTGCTGGATTTAAAGCTTACCTATTATACAAGCATTCAAAAATATAACGCACTTTATCAGGATTCGGAGGTTGTCAGATAATGAAAAAAAGATTTTACAGTATGTGCTTAGCTTGCACCATGGTTCTGAGCCTTTCCGCATGCGGCAAAAGAGACAAAGAAACCACAGCAGAGGAAACCGCAACCAATGTTACCGTTTATCAGGTCGGTTCGGATGAGATTGAAGCAACCGTGACCTATACCGGCGAGCTAAAAGCGTCCGAGACAGTCGGTGTTTCTGCAAAGATCGGCGCAAAGGTAACCTCAGTTTATGTAAACGAAGGTGACCGCGTAACTGCCGGTCAGGTACTTGCAACGCTCGATTCCAAGGATCTCCAGCTTGCCTATGACCAGGTATTAGCTGCCTTTAACAGCGCAACTGCAAACTACAACATGATTGTCAATTCCTCCACGAAGCAGTCTGCCGCAGGAGCAAAGCAGAATTTGGAATCGGCTGAAATTGCATACAACACTGCAAAGACCAACTACGACCGTGAATCGCAGTTATATGCGCAGAATTCCAATGTTAAATTAGCAGAACAGAGCTATCAGGATGCACAATCCGGTTATCAGCGTGCAAAGGAGCTGTACGATCAGGATACTGCCCTGATCGCCGCAAAAAATGCGCTAACCTCTGCTCAGGACAATCTCATGCGAACAAAAAAGCTTTTTGAAATGGGTGCGGCAACCAAGGTAGAATTAGACGCTGCAACACAGAGTGTGCAGAATGCGCAGGCAAATGTGGATGCGCAGGAAGCCTCCAAGCAAAGCTCCATTGACGCAGCATATTCTGCTATGCTCCAGGCAGAGGAAAACTTAAAAACTGTCCGCGTGACAGCCTCTGCAGCAGTAGATGCCGCGAAAAATGCGCTGGATCAGGCGGAATTTGCCCGAAACACCGCGCGTGAAAACATTTCCTTAACCGAAACTGCAAACGAGGAAAGCATTAAAACCGCAAAAGCTGGCGTGGCATCTGCAAAAGCAAACCTCGCCTCCGCAGAAAACAACCTGAACAACACGCGTATCACTGCACCGATTGACGGCTATATTGCCGGAAAGAATCTGAACGCGGGGCAGATGGCATCCCCGGGAATTGAGCTTTTCAACATCAAAAACTCCGGAAATATCAATTGTGAAATCAATGTGACGGAATCGGTTATCCCCTATATCACACAAGGCACACCGGCAAGGATCTCTGTAAAATCTGCCGGGGTTGAAAACGTTTCCGGAACGGTAACCTTAGTAAACACCGTCAAAAATGACGCAACCGGTATGTATAAGGTACAGGTCAGCATTCCGAATCCGGACAACACACTAAAGGTTGGCATGTTTGTAGATGTCACCTTAGTAACACAGCAGGCATCCGATTCGCTCACGATTCCCTCCGAAGCAATCATGCAGGACGGAAGTACTCTCTACGTTTATAAAGCGCATGGCGACACTGCGGAAAAATGCGAAATCATCACCGGTATCGAAACAGACGATAAGACGGAGGTTCTCTCCGGGCTCTTGGCAGGAGATCAGATAATCCTCTCCGGCAAGGAGTATCTGTCCGAGAAAAATAACAAGATTAAAATTGCAGACGAATAAGACGGAGGGATCAGAGCATGAAATTACACGAAATATCCGTCAAACGTCCGATTGCGGTTACTATGGCAGTGCTGGTGTTTGTGGTCATCGGCTTATACTCCCTGACTATGCTCCCCATGGCGCTTATGCCGGACATGGATCTGACTATGGCGCTGGTGGTAACACAGTATCCGAATGTTGGCTCGGAGGAGGTTGAAAACCTCGTCACCAAGAATATTGAGAATGCCGTCTCGTCTGTCAGCGGTGTAGACACGATTACCTCACAGACCAGCGAAGGCGTTTCCCTGGTAATGGTACAGTTTAATAACGGAACGGACATGGATAGCGCTGTCAATGACATGGAGGATCGTTTAGATCTTTACAAATCTATGCTCCCGGAGGATGCCAAGGATCCGATGGTGATGAAATTTGATACCTCCTCCATGGCTGCGGCAATGATGAGTATCAGCTACGAAGGCTACGATCTGACGCAGACCCGAAAATATATTGAGGATAACTTAGAAAACAAGCTGCAATCGGTAGACGGTGTTGCAAGCGTCACCATTATGGGTGCACCGGAACGTGAAATTGAGGTTATTGTCGATCCGGAAAAGCTGTTTGGCTATAACATGAGTTTATCCAATCTGATGATGGCAGTGGCTGCACAGAATCAGAATCTTCCTGCCGGTACGATCGAGGGCTCGGGCAAGGAAATGTCTGTCCGGACGATGGGAAAGCTTGAAAAAATCTCTGATCTTGAGGTCATTCCGGTCACAACCACCTCCGGACAGGTGATCTATCTGCGTGATGTGGCAAGCGTTCAGGACGGTTATTCCGACACCACCAGCGCCGCACGCTTAAACGGCGAAAACTCCATCTCGGTCAGCATTTCCGCAGAATCGGATGCAAACACGGTGGATCTGGTCAACGGTATTATCAAAACATTGGATCAGGCGGTCGCTGCGAATCCAAGGCTTTCCTATAATATGACAATGGAGCAGGGAAGCTATATTGAGGAGTCAATTCATTCGGTTGCCGATAATGCCGTCACCGGCGCACTATTGGCAATTCTGATTCTGCTTCTGTTCTTGGCAAGCGTCCGCACCTCACTGGTGATCGGAATTTCTATGCCGATTTCGGTGGTTACCACCTTTATCGGAATGTATTTTTCCGGTATGTCCTTAAACGTGGTATCACTCGGAGGTCTTGCTTTAGGAGTCGGAATGCTGGTGGATAACTCTGTTGTGGTTCTGGAAAATATCTTTCGGAGAAGAACGGAATATCATGAGGACGCAGGCGTCTCAGCAATGCGCGGAACGGGCGAGGTAATCGGAGCAGTGGTTGCATCCGTTCTGACCACCTGTATCGTCTATGTGCCGATCCTCTTTATAGACAATATGATGGCGGTAATGTTCAAGCAGCTTGCCTTCGCAATCATCTTCTCGCAGACGGCCTCGCTCCTGACCACCTTCCTGCTGATTCCAATGCTTTCTGCAAGAATCAGGAATACAGAGGAGAAAAAGACAGCAAAGCTGGTTGCGCCCTTTACAAAGCTAATGAATTCGCTCTATGGGATTTATGAGAAAGCGCTCCGCAAGCTTCTGCACCGTCGCAAACGTTTTATGCTGGCAGTGCTCGGAGTCTTTGTACTCTGCATGGTCATTCTCTTTCATATTGGCATGACATTAGTTCCCTCCTCAGATGAGGGTATCATCGCAGTCAGCGTGGAGCTGCCGAAGGGCAGCCGGTTTGAGGAAACTGATGCACTGACAAAAAAAATCGAAGCTGTGGTTCAAAAGGATGAAAATGTGGAAACGGTGTTCTCGGAAATCGGCTCAAACACGATGAGTGCAATCACCGGCGCGACCAGCGCCAATACTGCAAGCATTACGGTTACCCTAAAAGACGACCGGAAAAAGGATACCAATACAATTGTAAATGATTTGCGAGGCGAATTATCCGGCATCAGCGGCGCGGAGCTTTCCCTGGAATCCTCCAATTCCTCTATGTCGATGTCCTCGGACGAGGTTTCCTTCAACTTCTCCGGCACAAATGACAAGGAGCTTGAGGATTATGTACTCGCAGCACAGAAAATTCTCTCTGGCATAAACGGTATAACAGAAACCTCTACATCTCTTTCCGATACCACTTCGGAGGTGCGGATTCATGTGGATAAAAATCGCGCGTCGCACTTTGGCATGACCACCAGCGATATTAACAGCTATGTGAAACAGGTACTCTCTGGCGTAACCGCATCCCGTTATAATGAAAATGGCTCGGAGTATGACATTAAGCTTCTCTATCCGGACGATTACGCGAAAAATATCAGTGATTTGGAAAATTTGCAGATCAAAACGCCGACCGGGCAGTGGGCATCCCTCTCCGATGTAGCAGATGTAATCGTAGAGCAAGGCTATTCCACACTATACCGCGTGGGACAGAGAAGAACTATCACCCTGACAGCAAAATTCTTTAATACTGATATGGGAACAGTCACCAAAAAATTTAACCAGGCATTGAAGGAGCTTCCCGCACCGGACGGAATCACACAGGAAACCGGCAGCACATACGAAATTATGATTGATGCGATGAAGTCGCTTGCTTTAGCCGTGCTTTTAGGAATCCTGCTGATGTATATGGTCATGGCGGCGCAGTTTGAAAGCCTGATTCATCCGTTTATCATTCTGTTTACCCTGCCGCTTTCCTTAATCGGCGTGGCGCTGTCGCTTTTGGCGGCGCGGATGCCCCTTTCGGTTGTTAGTATGGTCGGTATTCTGATGCTCGGCGGTATTATTGTAAACAACGCAATTGTGCTGATTGATTTCATCAATTCCGCACGGCGCGAAAAGCCGGACGAATCACGCGAAAATATCATGGTTTATGCAGGTCTTACCAGAATGCGTCCGATCCTTATGACCTCTCTAACCTCTGTTTTAGGCTTTCTGCCGACGGCGCTTTTCGGAAAGGGCGGTTCGGCAATGATGCAACCTTTGGCT
>RQCD01000031.1 GCA_008668455.1 Clostridia bacterium | reverse complement strand
AGATGGTACAATGAGATGTATGTATATTCTGATGAGCCGAAAAAAGCGGCAGATTGGAGCATGATATGATTAGAAAATCGCTGATATCCCTGATTTATGAAGCGGCATCAATCCAGCGCTGGAATGACCATATCCGCCCGTGGGCAGGGTTTACCGAGCTGGATAAGCAGGCGCATAAAATGTTCTATGCTTATGTGCTTGCAAAATGTGAGGGCGAGGGAAGCTATGATCCGCTCCTGCTTTTGGAGGGCGGTATTTTTGAGTTTCTGCACCGTGTGATTCTGACTGATATTAAACCGCCGATCTACCACAAGCTGATGCAGGAAAAAGGCGCACAGATTAATGACTGGGTGCTGGCAGAATTAAGAGGACAGCTGGAGGATTTAAAGGGCGGCTTTTATGATAAAATGAAGCGGTATTTCCGCGAGCCGGATTATGCAAAGCGCGAAAAGCAGATACTGCGTGCCGGGCACTATTATGCCACCGACTGGGAGTTCCGCGTGATTTATCCGCAGAATCTGACCACCTATGGAATTGAACAGGTCAAAACTGAGGTGACAAAGGGACTTGCGCGCTGCAACACCTTTTCCGGATTTCAGAAGTTTGCAGCAGATCCGGATCTGCAGGAGTTTTTGTCCCTGATCGGAAAGCTTCGGTATCAGCAGAGATGGTCGCGTGCTGTGCGGATGCCGCAGACGTTTGTGATGGGACATATGCTGGTGGTTGCAGTGCTTTCCTACTTTGCGTCGCTGGAAATCGGCGCATGTGAAAAGAGGCTTTCCAATAACTTTTTTGCTGCCCTGTTCCACGATTTGCCGGAGGTACTCACAAGAGATATTGTCTCGCCGGTAAAGGCATCGGTCAGCGGACTGGACGATCTCATTAAGGATATTGAGGAGGAGCAGATGCAGACAATTATTTATCCGCTGCTCCCAAAGAAATGGCTGTCGGAATTTGAATATTTTGTCCGGGATGAATTTCATTCCAAGGTCATTTTAGACGGAAAAATCTGCACCACAACTTCGGAGGAAATCAACCGCCAGTATAATAACGCAGAATATTGCCCGGTGGACGGACAGTTAATCCGCGCATGCGATCATTTGTCAGCCTATTTGGAAGCATATTTATCGCTCCGGTATGGTGTGCAGTCCGAGCAGATTCAGTCCGGGTATCACAATTTGTTTGAAAAATATGAAAATAAGGTCATAGCCGGAGCAGATTTCGGACAGCTCTTCGACTATTTCAGAATTTAGAATATGAAAAAGAAATTAACGCTTGAACAGGCTAAGGATAAGGCGCTGCGCCTGATCGAATTTCGGTCTCATTCCGAAAAGGAGCTGAGGGAGAAGCTAAAGCATGCAGGAGCAGAAGCAGAGGATATTGATTCGGTTGTGGAGTTTATGCTGCACTATCATTTTCTGGATGATCAGTCCTATGCCTGGCGGCTGGCACAGGATCTCAAAAATCTGAAAAAATTCGGCAATCAGAGAATTGTGCAGGAGCTGCGGCGAAAGGGCATTTCGGAGGAATATATTGAAGAAGCGGTATCGGAGCTTCAGGACGAGGAGGATGTGCTTCTTCCCATGGTGGAAAAGAGACTTCAGGGCAGCTTTGAGAAGAAAAGCATAGATCGGGTTTTGCGCTATTTTGTAAGTCATGGCTATCAGATCCGGGATATTCTCCGGTGTGTGGAGCAAATAAAGGAAAAGGAAGAATCAGATGGGTTATAATATAGGAATGATTTCGCTCGGCTGTGCAAAAAACCAGACTGACGCGGAGACAATGCTGGGGATTTTGGCAGACAGAGGACACCGGCTTGTGGCAGATCCGGAGGAAGCAGATATTCTTGTGGTTAATACCTGCGGCTTTATTGAAGCGGCAAAGCAGGAATCAATCGACACAATTCTGGAAATGGCGCAGTATAAGGAGGGGCGGTGCAAGCTTTTGATTGCAAGCGGCTGTCTGGCAGAACGCTATCATGATGAAATCATGAAGGAGCTGCCGGAGGTGGACGCGGTGGTCGGAACGGGTGATTATGAAAGAATTGCCGAGGTGATCGACCGTACCCTGCAGGGAGAAAAACCGGTACTATACGGACATATTGATCAGACAGCGGAGGAGGGACTCCCCAGAGTACTGACCACACCAAGCTATACGGCTTATTTAAAGATTGCAGACGGATGCGATAACCGGTGCACCTATTGCGCAATTCCGATGATCCGCGGAAAATTCCGGAGCAGAAAAAAAGAGGAAATCATAAAAGAGGCAGAGGCGTTGGCAGAACAGGGTGTCCGCGAGCTGATTTTAATTGCACAGGACACAACCAGGTACGGAATTGATCTTTACGGGCATTATGCGCTTTCTGAGCTTTTGGAGGAATTATGCCGTGTGGAGAAAATTCAGTGGATTCGCGTGCATTATTTCTACACCGAGGCGGTGACGGATGAGCTGCTTTCGGTGATGGCACGGGAAGAAAAAATCTGCAATTATATTGATATGCCGGTGCAGCATATTTCCGACCGGGTTCTCCGGCGGATGGCACGCAGAACAAACCGGCAGGAAGTGATAGAGACGCTTACAAAAATCCGGGCGCTGCTGCCGGATTGTGTGATCCGGACCTCTCTGATTGTCGGATTTCCCGGCGAGACAGAGGAGGATTTTTCCGAGCTTTCTGCGTTTGTGGCAGAGGGATGGTTTGACCGGCTGGGCGTTTTCTCCTATTCACAGGAGGAGCATACGCCGGCGGCAGATTTTCCGGATCAGATACCGGAGAAGGTGAAAGAGGAAAGACGGCAGAAGCTTATGGAGCTTCAGCAGAAAATATCCCTGGAAAAGAATCAAAAGAAAATCGGAAGCGTCCTTGAGGTTTTGGTTGAGGGCTATGAGGAGGAGAGCTATCTTTATTTCGGAAGAAGCCGGGGAGACAGTATCGGTGTAGATTCCACCGTCTATTTTGGTGCGGCGGAGGAGCTTTTTGCAGGGGATCTTGTCCGCGTGAGAATTGTAGACGCAGACGAGTATGATCTGACGGGAGAACAGGTACTCTAAAAGGAGGAATCAGTATGAACACAGCAAATAAATTAACGCTTCTGCGTGTGTTGTTAGTGCCGGTATTTATGGCATTCATGATGATCGAAGAACCGATCTATCAGGCAATTGCGTTAGGAATTTTCATTTTAGCGTCGGTGACAGACGCCTTGGACGGCTATATTGCCAGAAGCCGTAACCAGATTACGAATTTTGGAAAATTTGCCGATCCGCTGGCAGATAAAATGCTGACAACTGCGGCATTCATCGCCCTGCTTTCCTGCGGAAGAATGTCGGCATGGGCGCTGATGCTGATTTTGCTGCGTGAATTTATTGTCAGCGGAATCCGGCTGGTTGCGGTGACCGAGGGCAAGGTGATTGCGGCGAGCCTTTTGGGAAAAATCAAAACAGTTTCACAGATGGTAGCCATTATTGCCGCAGTTTTGATGTACCTGTTCTTTGAGCAGGAGACGGCAAAGCTGGTTTCCGATATTCTGATCTGGTTTTCTACGGTGGCTACAATCATATCCGGTGCAGATTATGTGATAAAAAACTGGAAGCTTTTAGAGCTTGAGTAAGGAAAGGAAGAATGCTATGGATTACCTGGAAAAAGCATCGCTGTTTCAGACGAAAAGAAAGATCAGTCTGATTACTGTTACCATTGTCGCAACCATTTGCTTTGTCGGGATTGTTTTAGGAGTGTACAGCATTTTTTTGAAAAGCTATCTTTTTGCAGCGCTTTATTTTGCGGCGGCTGTGTTAGGACTTGGATATGTGCTCATCCGGATTAATGCGATCACCCCGGCGTATGTAGCGGCAGATGCGGAGCGGCTTTGGATTCAGCGATGGAAAAACGGAGTATTTCCCTATCGGGTTAGCTTTCGCCCGGCTTTTTTAGCGGATTTTATTCCGGAGCGTGTTGTGCAGGATCGCTTTCTGATCAGCGATATTTCTGCAGTGTATTTGGGAAGCCGGAATTTTCTTGCCCGGAATATGGAGGGGACAGACTTTGAAGCACAGCTGGAGGAGATCGGATCGCACCGCAGGAGTGATGCCGATGCAATTCGGAAAATGGACTTTTTGTGCTTTTTAACCAAAGATGGTCAGCTGTTCTTTTTGCCGGTGCTGGGAATGGAGCCGGATGCGCTTGCCCGCGTGATAAATCTGGTACACCGGAAGAATGAGGATGCGCAGATCCGCTGCAATTTAAAAGAAATCCGGAATCGGCTGACAATTCAATAGGAACAGAGAATTGTGCATGTTGCATAGTTTGCGTTGTAATAGTTATACAAAACTAACGATACAACGAAGGGGTGACAGTGAAAAATATACAAGATTCGATCTTTTATATTGACAATCGCACAAAATTGTAGTATTATTTTTGTTATAAAAAAACAATTTGGTTTTTTTGATGAAACATTAGGAGGGTTTTTTATGAAAAAGTTTGTTTCGGTAATGCTTTCAGCGGTTTTGGCGGCTTCTATGTTAGCAGGCTGCGGAACACAGGGCGACAATTCGGCAGATAACGGTGGAAACGCTGCGTCGGGCGATACAATTAAAATCGGCGGAATCGGTCCGCTCACCGGCGGTGCGGCTTCTTACGGCATCTCTGTAAAGCAGGGCGCACAGGTTGCAGTAGATGAGATCAACGCAGCAGGCGGCATTTTGGGAAAACAGATTGAGTTCATGTTTGAGGACGATGAAAATAAAGAGCAGAATTCTGTCAATGCATATAACACACTGATGGATAAGGACATGCAGGTTTTAATCGGTTCAGTTACCAGTAATCCCTGTATCGCTGTTGCAGATGAATCTGTAAAGGACGGTATTCTGCAGATCACACCGAGCGGCTCGGCAAAGGACTGCACAAAGAATGATAATGCCTTCAGAATCTGTTTTACAGATCCGCAGCAGGGCGAAAAAATGGCAGAGTATATTACAGGGACGGCAGGCTTGAAAAAGGTTGCTGCAATTTATGATTCTTCAGATGCATACAGCACAGGAATTCTGGAAGCCTTTGAGGAAAAGCTGACTTCCCTGGGCGGCGAGCTGGTTGCAAAAGAGGCATTTGTAAGCGGTGACAAGGACTTTAAGGCACAGCTTACCAAGATTTCCGGAACAGATGCTGAGTGTCTGTTCATGCCGTTCTATTACACAGAGGTTGCTTATGTGGCAGAACAGGCAAAGAGCCTGGGCATTTCACTTCCGTACTTCGGATGTGACGGCTGGGATGGAGTGATTAAGCAATTGAACGGCGACACCTCCTCTATTGAGGGCGCAGTATTCTTAACACCGTTTATCGCAACCTCTGAAAATGAAACAGTTCAGAAGTTTGTAAAGGCTTATGAGGAAAAATACAGCGCAACACCGGATCAGTTCGCAGCAGACGCATATGACGCAGTTTATGCAGTAAAGGCGGCGGCAGAAAAGGCAGGCGCTATAGAAAATGATGCGCTCATTAAGGCGATGACTGAAATTACTCTGACCGGCACAACCGGAACCATGACCTTCAGTGCAGACGGTGAGGCAGACAAGACTGCATACTTTGCAAAGATTGAAAACGGAAAATATGTAGCGTTATAATCGGTGCACTTTTAGCAGTATATCACGGTTTTTCTGCGAAAAAGGAGAAGATAATATGGTCTTCTCCTTTTTCCGGTATATATAGATTAAAAAGACATATTATTTTTGCATTTGCGGAATAAGCACACAATGCTTCTTTCCGGGCAAAGCAGATTTTTAAATCACACACCTTTCTTTTCAAAACAGATCGAGAGGTTTTCAAAAAGCTCACAAGGCAGTTTTCAAAATTAGTTAAATTAATTACGGGGTGGAGAAATGTTATTACAACAATTTATTAACGGCCTGAACATGGGCAGTATCTATGCGCTGATTGCGCTTGGATATACCATGGTTTACGGAATTGCAAAGATGCTGAATTTTGCGCATGGAGACGTCATTATGGTCGGCGGCTATGTCGTCATGCTTTCCCTGCCGATATTTGGTGCAAATCCGGTTTTGGCGGCATCCATCAGTATTATTGCCTGTGCTGTTATGGGAATACTGATTGAAAAAATTGCCTATAAGCCTTTGAGAAAGGCATCGCCTCTCGCAGTTTTAATTACTGCAATCGGCGTATCTTATTTTTTGCAGAGCTTATCTCTTTTGCTGTTCGGATCAAATGCGCAGCAGGTTCCGAATTTTATCCGCTTAGGCGAGGTGAATCTCGGCGGAATCCGGATTAGCGGAAACACAATTCTGACGCTTGCCGTCACAACCGTTCTGATGATTGCGCTGGTGCTGTTTATCAATAAAACAAAAACCGGCAAGGCAATGCTGGCGGTTTCAGAGGATAAGGGCGCGGCAGAGCTGATGGGAGTGAATGTAAACCGGACGATTTCGGTCACGTTTGCAATCGGTTCGGGTCTTGCAGCGGTTGCCAGTATTCTGTATCTTGCATCCTTCAATTCCTATGTTGATCCGTATATGGGTCAGCTACCGGGTATCAAGGCGTTCGTTGCAGCGGTGCTTGGCGGTATCGGCTCGATTCCGGGCGCAATGCTCGGAGGCATTATTCTGGGGATTATTGAAACCTTTGCAAAGGTTTATGCGTCTCAGATTACGGATGCAATTGTGTTCAGCGTTCTGATTATTGTATTGCTGGTAAAGCCGACTGGCTTATTGGGGAAAAAGAAAAGGGAGAAGGTGTAAGAGATGGCAATAAAAAAGAAAACAATCAGTCTGCTCCGGAATCTTGCAGTCATGATTGCAGCCTATGCAGTTTTATTTGCGCTTTCTGCGTCGGGGGTATTATCCCGGTCTATGCAGAATCAGCTGATTCCGATTGGAATTAATATTATATTGGCAGTTTCCCTGAATCTGACGGTAGGATTTTTGGGAGAGCTGACGCTGGGGCATGCCGGCTTTATGTCGGTGGGAGCATATGCAGGATGTATTTTTGCCGTCAATTCCGGCTTGCCGGATTATCTCACAATTCCGCTGGCAATGCTGATCGGCGGACTGTTTGCGGCAATTTTTGGTGTGATTATCGGTGTTCCGGCGCTGCGCTTAAAGGGTGACTATCTTGCAATTGTAACGCTGGCGTTCGGAGAAATTGTCCGTTCGCTCTTTACAAGTCTTTCCATCACAGGCGGTGCGCTGGGGTTACAGAAAATTCCGAAGCATGCAAGCTTTACTCTGGTTTATGTTGTGATGGTACTGACTGTGATTCTGATCGCAAACCTGGTTCATTCCCGGCACGGACGTTCTATCTGTGCCATCCGGGATAATATTATCGCTGCTGAGGCAACCGGTGTGAATGTCGTTTATTTTAAGCTGCTGGCTTTTGTCATTGCTGCATTTTTCGCCGGTGTTGCAGGGGTTTTGTACGGCTTTAACATCGGACAGCTGAAGCCTGTCAACTTTGACTTTAATAAATCAATCGAAATTTTGGTTATGGTTGTGCTGGGCGGCATGGGATCTATTCCGGGTTCGATGATTGCGGCGGTCATTATCACACTTTTGCCGGAGCTTTTGCGCGGATTGGCGAAGTATCGTCTTTTGATCTATGCAGTGGTTCTGATTGCGATGATGATTTTAAATGCTTCACCGAAATTCCTTGCCTTTAAGGAAAAGCTGTTTCGGAGAGGACAGGCAGAGAAAGGAACGGTGAAGGAATAATGGCACTTTTAGAAGTCAATCATTTAGGTATCACCTTCGGCGGTCTGAAAGCTGTCGATGACTTTTCGCTCTCGATTGAAAAGGGTCAGCTCTATGGACTGATTGGCCCAAACGGAGCAGGAAAAACAACCGTATTTAACCTTTTGACCGGCGTATATAAGCCGACCTCCGGAAGCTTTCTGTTAGACGGTGAGGATCTGACCGGCAAAGCGCCGATCGAGATTAACCAGAAAGGAATTGCAAGAACCTTTCAGAATATCCGCCTGTTCCACAACATGTCGGTAGCGGATAATGTCAAGGTAGGACTTTCGCACCATTATCAAAATTCTTTAATATCCAGCATGCTCCGGCTTCCGGCTTACTTTAAAACCGAAAAGCAGATGAATGAGGAAACGGATACTCTTTTAGAGGTTTTTGATTTAAAGCTGGAAAAGGACTTTTTGGCAGAAAATCTTCCTTACGGAAAGCAGAGAAAGCTTGAAATTGCCAGAGCACTGGCGACGCATCCGAAGCTTTTGCTTCTGGACGAGCCGGCGGCCGGCATGAATCCGAACGAAACAGCCGAGCTGATGGACACGATCCGGTTTGTGCAGAAGGAATTTAAGATGACCATTCTTCTGATCGAGCATGATATGCGGCTTGTCAGCGGAATCTGCGAAAGACTGACTGTTCTGAATTTCGGAACAGAGCTTGCGTCCGGAGAAACCAGCGCAGTCTTGAACGATCCGAGTGTTATTGCAGCATATCTTGGAGAATAAGGAGGAGATTTTAAAATGGCAATGCTTACAGTTGAGGATCTGCATGTGCATTACGGCATGATCCGGGCAATTAAGGGAGTCTCCTTTGAAGTAAATGAGGGAGAGGTTATCGCGCTGATCGGTGCAAACGGCGCCGGTAAAACCACTATTTTGCACACCATTACTGGCTTGATCACTCCGAAAAAGGGATCGATCACGTTTGAGGGAACAAACCTTTTAAAAACGCCGGCGCATAAAATTGTATCGCTTGGAATGGCGCATGTACCGGAGGGAAGAAGAATTTTTCAGGAGCTTTCCGTTTATGAGAATCTGAAGCTTGGAGCGTTTACGCTGAGTGATAAAAAGCGTATTTCCGAAAATATCAGGATGGTTTATGAGCATTTTCCGCGTCTGGAGGAACTGAAAAACCAGATCGCCGGCACGCTTTCCGGCGGTGAGCAGCAGATGCTTGCCATGGGACGCGCTCTGATGTCCAATCCCAAAATCATTCTGATGGACGAGCCGTCTATGGGACTTTCTCCGCTATTGGTAGGAGAGATATTTGATATTATTGAGAGCGTTTCCAAAAGCGGAACAACAGTTCTTTTGGTGGAACAGAATGCAAAAAAAGCGCTTTCCATCGCAGATCGCGCCTATGTTTTAGAGACAGGAAATATCGTCATGAGCGGCGACGCAAAGGAAATGATGAACAATGATCAGATCAAAAAAGCATATTTGGGTGAATAAGTTTTCAGGAATTGATTGACAAATGCGCTGCTTCATGATAGAATTAAGTCAGAAGCAAGGGGGTTTCAATAAGTTTTGATACCCTCTTTTTTTGTAAATACGATTTCCGGAGCGGGTCATATGCCGGGAAAGGAGAAAAGCTATGTATACAAAGCAGGATATATTGAATTTAGTAGAGGAGGAGGATGTCCAGTTTATCAGGCTGCAATTTACTGATTTGTCCGGTCAGATCAAGAATGTAGCGATTACGGTTTCTCAGCTGGAAAAGGCGCTTGAGAATAAAATTACATTTGACGGCTCGGCATTTGACGGATTTGTCTCGGTGGAGGAATCGGATATGTATTTGTATCCGATTTTAGATACCTTTGCAATTTTCCCGTGGCGGCCGCATCAGGGAAAGGTTGCCCGGCTGATCTGTGATATTTATACAGCTGACCGCAAGCCGTTTACAGGTGATCCGCGCTATATCCTGAAAAAGGTGATGCAGGAAGCCTTTGAGATGGGGTTTGACTGTCAGGTCGGACCGGAGTGTGAATTTTATTTGTTTAATACGGATGATTCCGGCGCACCGCTTGCAAGCACGAATGATGAGGGCGGATATTTCGATGTTGCTCCGTTGGATAACGGAGAAAACTGCCGCCGCGAAATTGTACTGACACTGGAGGATATGGATTTTGAGGTGGAGGCGTCGCACCATGAGTCGGGCAGGGGACAGCACGAGGT
>RQCD01000048.1 GCA_008668455.1 Clostridia bacterium | reverse complement strand
ATACTATAATAGGTATCGTTAACCTGAAAATGGCTGTCGATCGAAACCGGTTTTTCTCCGCTTTGCGCTTTCATCGGATCTGTTCCGTAGATATGGAAATTCACATAGTCAAGACGTAGCTTGTTTTTTGTTACATATTGCAAAAACCGCTCTAAAAACGGCGGAGTGGCAGCAGCACAACCGCCGAGGCGCAGGGAGGTGCAAACGGAGGTAATGCCGGATAAAAAGCCCTCGTATAGCTTGCAGTATTCAAAAACGCGCTCCTCATAATGCAAATCCCAGTCGCCTGCAATAAAGAATCCGGGAATATCCGGTTCGTTAAAGCAGTGCAGATACCAGGTTTCCACCTCGTCTTGTCCGTACCTGGTCAGAATATGCTCTGTAAAAAGCCGGCAAAGCGTTTCCCAAAGCTTGTAGTCTTTTGGGGGAGAAGTAATCCACATTTTTCCCTTATAGCGCGTTTTCCCGTTTGACATGCTGGACTGCTCGCTGCTGTTGC
The DNA here is from genome assembly GCA_008668455.1 of Clostridia bacterium. Taxonomy (GTDB): domain Bacteria; phylum Bacillota; class Clostridia; order UBA1381; family UBA1381; genus RQCD01. Next base: position 10,551 of record RQCD01000048.1, on the reverse strand, counting down.
GTGCTAAAAATGCCGGAATGCCTGCATATGCAATCATGGGTTTGAAATTTCTGGACAAGAGATAATCAATCCGTTTATCACAGAGCGAATAGTCGCAGAGGATTTCTCCGTTTTCATCCTGCGTAAAAATTTCCTCAAACATGGCATAAATGCGGACAAATTGCACTGCTCTGTCCTTTGAGGCTTCATCTAAAATTTTCTGTCCCCATTCATCTTCAATTGCGTCGGTCGGATGAAAGACAATATGATTCCAGAAATTTTCCTGTTTTTTAATGATTTTATCTGCATAAATGATGTTTTCCATCAATCTCATCCTTTCTCTAATAGACCTTTCAGATAGCCAATGGCAAAGAGTCTTGCCAGTGCGGCATAGCCTTCTGTTTCTGTGTGCTCACCCTTTAGCGTCGGCACATGATCCACCCGGATCGGAACGTCAATTCCAAGCTCCTCATAAAGATTGATCAGATGCCGCATGTTGAGACTTCCGTTGTCGTGAAAGGTTTCGCGGTAACCCTCAAGCGTGCCGGTGGTGTTTCTGAAATGAATAAAAAATATTTTTTCTGCAAAATCGCGGATCACCTGGTCCAGGTTTTCGCCCATGATATAAAAGGTTGCCTGACACATCGTGATTCCGAGCATTTCATTTGGGCAAATATCATAAATTGCTTTTTTGATCTTCTTTGCTGAGGTCATGATCCGGGAAACATTTCCAAGCCTTGATACGGGCGGATCGTCCGGGTGGAGTGCAAGCCGGATTCCATACCGTTCTGCCTCCGGCAGTATGGCTTTGATAAAATAGGTGTAATGCTCCCAAAGCTCCTCCTCGCTGATGGAATCGGCGGTGGGGCGATAATCCTTTGGGTCAAAGCCGGTAACATACGCGCCGCCCCGTTCCGGGAGGTGGCAGTTGGTTCTTGTCCAGCCGACATATGCCATAAAATTAAAACAGATGGTGTCGATTCCGAGCTTTTGCATAATCGGAAGCATTGCAAGAACCTTTTCAATGGCTTCATCCCGGTGCGCATCTCCTGCCTTGATGTGATCATGCAGCTCGTTTGGCATTGGTTCAAGCAGCTTCGGAATAATGCCGTAATCTGTGAATCGCTTGTAAACCGTTTCCCAATGCCGGGAGTCGGTATAGTCAAAATCCCCGGTTTCCGGCAGACGAATCACGCCGTATTTCACACCGCACTGTCTTGCGATATCCCAGGTTAAATCTCTTTTACTTCTAAAATAATCGGTTAAAAGCATCAAACTCCTCCCTTATACTCCGCTAAGGGTTAAAAATCCGCCGTCTACCGGCACGGTAATTCCGGTTACAAATGCTGACGCGTCCTCATCCAAAAGCCAGCTGACACAACCGAGCAGGTCGCTTGCCTCACCGAATCTCCCCATGGGGGTATGACTGATTACCTGACTTCCGCGCTCGGTGAGTCCGTCTTTCACAGTACCTAAATAGGTGCGGCTTCGCTCATTCACCATAAATCCGGGTGCGATTGCGTTGATCCGGATATTGGCAGGGGCAAAGTATGCCGCAAAGGATTGTGTGAGGTTTGAGATTGCCGCCTTGCTCATCGCATAGGAAAAACAGCGTGTCAGCGGGCAATAGCTGTTCATAGACGCAAAATTGATGATACTGCCGCCGTTTGCTGCCATCTGCTTTGCAAATTCCAGTGTTGGATAGACTGTTCCCATAGTGTTTGTGAGAAGTACCTGACGGAATGCATCAAGGTCAATATCGTAAAGTCCTTTCTCGCCCTCCGGCAGCTCACGGGTCAGCTCACGCATGTCAAACTGTGTGATCGTTGGCATTGCTTTTGCGTTGTTGCCGCCTGCACCGTTTACAAGCATACTGCAAGCGCCAAAGGTTTCTTCTGCGGCTGCGGCAAGCTCTGCAACTGATTCTTGATCGGTCACATCGCAGGGAAATGCAGCTGCCGTTCCGCCAAACGCTTTGATTTCAGATAAAACCGCGTCAAGCTTTTCTTTCGTTCTCCCAGCCAGTACAACCTTTGCGCCCTTTTTTGCCAGATCGACGGAAATGGCAGAGCAAAGTGTTCCGCCTGCACCGGTTACCACTGCTACCTTGTTTTGAAATTTCATTTTTCATGCCTCCTTAATAATAAATCTTTTGCATTCTGATAACACATCTGATACACGAGCTTTTCTAAATCCTCATAGCTGCAGCAAAGCTCGTTTCTTTCAAATTTTTCTCCGAGAAAGCCGCATAAAATCTGCCGGAAATAATCGTGCCGGACAAAGGATAAAAAGCTTCTGGAATCAGTTGTCATGCCGACAAAGTTGGATAATACTCCGAATGCCGCGGCATTTTCGAGCATTTCACGGATGCCGTATGCATGATCGCACCACCACCAGGCAGGACCCTGCGTAACCAGTCCCCTGATACCGTCTCTTGCATAAGAGCCGGAAAGGACGGAAAATACCGCATTATCAGCAGGATTTAAGGAAAACAGGATTGTTTTCGGAAGTCCGGCTTCCTTTCGATCCAGCGTGTCTAAAAATTCTGTCAGAGATTTTACACAAACACCACTCCCAATTCCGGCATAGCCGCCGGCTGCGCCTGTTTTTTCTCTTAAACGTGTGCTGGTATACCGCTCCGCTCCGATATGCAGCTGCATCACATACCCCAGTTCGGAAAAGCGCTCTCCGAGAAATTCAAGCAAGCCAGAGAAAAACCGCGTTTTTTCCTCACCCTCCAAGGCTTTGCCGGCAAGAATTTGTTCAAAGCGTCTGTTGTTTTGTCCGTCGTTGTGATAAAAGCGAAATCCGTTGTCGAGGGCAATGTCTGAAAAAATACAGCCGCGGTCTGAAAATGCCTTCAGCCTGACTTTAACTGCATGCTCAAAATCTGAAAGGGTTTTGATTTCGGATTTTCCGGCAAGCTTTTTTATTAAAGCCTGCGATGGAGGAAAGAGCGCGTCGCACCGCAGTGACGGGAGCATTCTGCCCGATACGATATCAGGCGGATCAGAAATGGATATGCAGGGACACGCAAGCTCCACATGAAACTGCTTGAAAATCGTGCTGGGGGTAACAGCATGATCCCTTAAATAGGTATTGCAGAACTGATAGATATCTTCTGCATTTTCTTTGCATGGACGGACATCAATCCCAAACACCGACTGAAGCTCCATCCCTGCCCAAACAGAAAGCGGATTTCCGATCAGCTTTGGTACGGTTTCACACCATTTTAAAAATTTATGAAAGCGGTCAGCCGCTCCGGTGATATATTCTTCCGGGACACCGCACATCCGCATGGCTCTGTGCTTGTACGGATCGGGCTTAATCCAGAGGTCGTACAGATTGTCGAACCGTTTGTCCTCTCTGATCTCTGAAATTGGCAGATGATTGTGGTAATCAATCACCGGAAGTGTTTTTGCGTATTTATACAAGCTTTTCCCGGTGTCGGAATTGAAAAAAAGCATTTTTGCTGCATCTCCCTTGACTAATTCTTTGTTTTAGTGTACAATAATATTAAAGTAAAAGCAATACCCGATACGACAATCTTGTATGGTATTTGCTTATTTTGCCGGAGGCTGTGATGAAGGATATCAGATTTGACGGAGCATTGGACTATCAATTTCAGAATGTCGGCTTTGTCAGTGTGCTAAGAAATGCCGGACATGTGTTTGATTTAAAAAACGGAAAGGCGCGCTGTTCCTTTCTTTATGTGCTGAGCGGAGAAATGGAGTGCCGCTTTGAAAATGGGAAAAAGACTTTTCGGCTGGAGCAGGGAAGCTGCTTGTTTGTGCCAAAGGAGATTCCGTATCAGTCTGCCTATTTAAAGGATCATACGGTGATCAAAATGATTGTGTTTGATTTTAACGCAAAAAGGATTCCGTCTTTTTTTGAGCGTCCGTTTTGTGAAAAATCGCCGGAGCTTACAGACATCTTTCATTCTATCACAAGTTATCATGCAGGGAGTGCGGCTTATCTGACAGCAAAGCTGTATGAAATTATGTTTTATCTGGAATCCGTTCCCTCTAAAATTCCGAAAAAATACAGGAGGCTTTTTCCGGCTCTGTCCGAAGTAAAGAAAGGCTATACAGAGAATAAAAAGCTTGCCTATTATGCTGAGCTGTGCAGTATGAGTCAGTCTAATTTCAGAAGGCTTTTTAAGGAATATACCGGAAAATCCTTTGTGGAATACCGGAATGCAATTCGGATTTCTGCGGCAAAGGAAATGATCGACAGCGGAGAATTTTCCGTGTCCGAGGCGGCATATCTTGCCGGGTTTCATAATATGTCGTTTTTCTATGAGGTTTATCATAGGTATACGAAGAAATAGAGCGTTTGACCCGATAAAAATAAAAAAAACAATAAAAATTTAAGAGAGTACTTGCAAATGTCAAAAAAAAGTATTATAATGTAGAATGGAGTAGAAAAATAAACCGAAAAGAGGAGTAAAACATGAGCGATTTTATCGACAAGCTAAAAGTCCGGGCAAAGCAGGATGTAAAAACAATTGTTTTGGCAGAGGGCGAGGACATGAGAACCTTAGAGGCGGCGCAGATCGTCTTAAAGGAGGGTTATGCTAAAATTATCATTTTAGGAAATGAAGCCAAGATTTTGGACATGGCAAAGGAAAAAGGACTGGATTTATCCGCAGCAAGGATTATCGATCCGGAAACCAGTGATAAAACGGCAGAATATGCAAATAAATTTTATGAGATGAGAAAAGCAAAGGGCATGACCCCGGAGCTTGCGGCAGAAACCATGAAAAGCGTTTTATATTACGGCGTTATGATGGTGAATGAAGGTGCGGCAGACGGTATGGTTGCCGGTGCCTGTAATTCCTCTGCAAACGTGATTCGTCCGTCCTTGCAGATTTTAAAAACTAAGCCTGGTACGAAGCTTGTTTCAGCATTTTTTGTTATTGTTGTTCCGAATTGTGAATATGGCGAAAACGGAACCTTTATCTTTGCAGACAGCGGTCTGAATGAAAACCCGGACGCAGACGCAGTTTCCGAGATTGCAATTTCTTCTGCGGCTTCCTTTGAGCAGTTAGTCGGCGCAGAGGCAAAGGTGGCAATGCTTTCTTATTCTACATACGGCAGTGCGAAGAATCCTTTGGTAGACAAAATGCAGGAGGCAACCCGTCTGGCAAAGGAAAAGAGACCGGATATCAAATTAGATGGTGAATTGCAGGTGGATGCAGCGATTGTTCCAGCTGTTGCAAAGTCGAAAGCGCCGGGATCAACCGTTGCCGGAACAGCAAACGTTCTGGTATTCCCAGATTTAAATGCCGGCAATATCGGCTATAAGATTGCTCAGAGACTGGCAAAGGCAGAGGCATACGGACCGGTTCTCCAGGGAATCAGAAAGCCGGTGAATGATCTTTCGCGCGGATGCGTTGCTGAGGATATTGCAGGCGTTGTAGCAATCACATGCGTACAAGCGCAGGATAATGATAAATAAGAAAGGATTCGATAAGATGAAAGTATTAGTCATTAATGCAGGAAGCTCATCCTTAAAGTATCAGCTGATTGATATGGAAACGATCACTGTTTTAGCAAAGGGCTTATGCGAGAGAATCGGAATTGACGGTTCAAATTTACAGCATAAGAATCTGGTAAAGGGCATTTCTGAAAAAGTTGAAAGCAAGATGGAGAATCATGCAGACGCCATCCGTATGGTCATTGACGCTTTGACCGACGCAGAATACGGCGTGATCAAGGGCATGGACGAGATCGGCGCAGTCGGACACCGCGTCGTGCACGGCAGCGAATATTTCGCAGATTCCTGTGTGATCGACGGTAAGGTGATGGAGGCGCTGAAAATGTGTATTCCGGTAGCGCCGCTGCACAATCCGCCGAACATTACCGGTATTGAGGCATGTGAAAAGATTATGCCGGGTGTGAAGCAGGTTGCTGTATTTGATACTGCCTTCCACCAGACCATGCCGAAGAAAGCATATATGTATGCGCTTCCGTATGAATATTATGAAAAATATAAAATCCGTAAGTTTGGTTTCCACGGAACAAGTCATCGCTTTGTTTCTGCCGAGGCTGCAAAAATGCTTGGAAAGCCGATTGAGGATTTAAAGATTATCACTTGTCACTTAGGAAACGGTTCTTCTGTGGCTGCTGTAGATCACGGTAAATGCGTGGACACCTCAATGGGCTTCACTCCGCTGGATGGCGTTGTGATGGGAACAAGAACCGGCAGCATGGATCCGGCAGTTGTTACCTTCTTAATGGAAAACGCCGGCATGACTGCAAAAGAGGTTGACAATCTGATGAATAAGAAATCAGGTGTGTTTGGTATTTCCGGTATTAGCAGTGACTTCCGCGATCTTTCTGCAGCAGCAGAGAGCGGAAATGACAGAGCACAGCTGGCTTTGGATATGTTCACCTATAGCGTTACCAAGCTGATTGGTGCATATGCCGCTGCAATGGGCGGAGTGGATGCAGTGGTATTCACAGCCGGAATCGGCGAGAATGACGGCGCAATCCGTGCAAAGGTTGTGGAAAACCTTGGTTTTATGGAAATCAAGGTTGATCCGGAGAAGAACCGCGTCCGCGGCGAGGCTGTGGATGTAACAGCAGACGGCGCAGCAGTGAAAACGCTTGTTATTCCGACAAACGAGGAATTGATGATTGCGTTGGATACACAGAGATTAACCAAATAATATCGAAAAGGAGCAAGCAGAAATGGCTTGCTCCTTTTGGTATGTTATTTTTTGATTCGCAGTCTCATATGCATCACATTGACTTTCGTTGCGCCCTCATAAGTATCTGAATACTGAATCAGAAGGAATTTTCCCTCGTCATCCTGAAGATTGACATTATTGGAGTAGTATGCGCTTACGCCTTCTTTTGGAACAACCAAGAGTCCTTCATCCCAATCAGCTGCGTTTTCCGAGGTATAGAGAACGAAGCCTTTTAAATCTCCGGCGCGCCCGTGCAGAACAAACACACCGTCAATTAAGGCAATCTGCGGGTTGCGGATGCCTTTTTCTAAATGGCAGGGAGGAAGCAGCGTCCAGGTTTTCCCGAAATCGCAGCTGATCGCATGATCCAGCTCCTGCTCAGCGTTGACGTTATAGGCATAAGCGTGCAGGACGTTTTCTTTATCAAAAATCATCGCACTGTAGCCGCGCCCCTTTGTGTCAAACGGAATCACGGAACGCTCGGAAAAGGTTTTTCCGTTGTCAGTACTGGTGTAGATCCGGTATTGGTGTGAGGGGTTTGTACCTAAGAAATGCTCGTTGCAAAAATGCATCACATAGATTACCCCGTCATGTATGAGCGCATCGTAGCTTCTGCCCGGATAGGGGGAGTATTCCAAAGGTTCTGACCAGGTTTTTCCACCATCCGTACTCCGGATGACGGTGGGTGTATTCCACGGCTCGCAGCAGGTGGAGTTTGTTCCGTCGTTTCTTAAGCAGAATGCTACAATGGTTCCATCCTCACACGCCACTGCTTTTTCCACCGAAATCATATAGATTCCATCCAAAAAACAATTCCAGGAATAAGGCAGCTTTTCCGGCTCGGAGTAGGTTTTTCCGCTGTCGCAGGAAATGCGGTATTCCACCCATCCATACGGTGAATGACCTTCCCAGCGTTCCTTTGAGCAATTTGCGTTAAAATCAATCAGGCAGTTTTTCTGAAACTCTGCCATCGCATGCGTCATGTGTCCGCTCCTGCCGCGCTTTTGGTTGTCCACATAAATTGTCGGTTCTTCCAGGCAGGCGGTATAATTTTTGTGTTTTATTTCTTTCCATGTGTTCATAGAAACACCCTTTCTGTGATTTGTTTTATGAAAATATTATACTGCTTTGCTATGGGTGCGGCAATATGATTTATGGACATTCGGTTTCCGTTTTTGGACGTTTCCCCCGGTGCATTTCCCGAAATTTTCCGGGGGATGTGCCGCAATGCCGTTTAAAAAACGAGGCAAAGCCAGACTCATTTTCAAAACCGCACAAAAGAGCAATTTCTTTTATACTTTCCTCACCCTGGAGCAAATACTTGATACAGGAATCCAGTTTTGTTTTTGTGATGTAGGCATGCACCGAATCGCCTGTTTGTTCTTTAAAAACTCTTCCAAGCTGCTTTGCAGAAAGGCAGCATTCCTTTGCAACGTCTGCGCTGGTGATTCCCTTTTGCAGATTCTTTTGAATAAAGCTTTTTGCCACCGAAACCCTTGCGTCATTTTCCGAGCCTGCCTGCTCTGGAATGGAAATTCCCAGACAGTCAAAGGCAGCTTGCAGAATTTCATAAACATGTCCGATCAGAATTGCTGCGCTCAGGGTTGTTACCCGCCTGGCTGCGGTCAAAATAGAATCGGTGATTTCACAGACGCTTTCCGGAAATGTAAATGTCTGAACGGCAAGAGTCAGTTCCTCCTTTGGCGCAAAGGCGAGGGATGCCTTGCAGACATCTCCGGAAAAGCGGACATACTGGTGCGGCGTTTTTGGGGGAAGAATCAGCGCCTGCTGTTCGGACAGGGTAATCCTTTTTTCTGCATACTGATAGACCACCGTGCCGGAAAATACAAAATGAATTTCAAAAAAGGTGTGGGAATGGGTGTTCGGATAAATGTTTTCTGCAATATTATCAGCGTCCAAAAGCTCAAACCATAGAATCTCCGGAGCCTGGAGCGCAAGTGCAGGACGAAGTGTGCGGACAGCGTCCCCCCGTGCGTTTGTATAGGCGTTTAGCATTTTTTTATCCCTTTCGTTTTTCTTTATTATATCAATTGAAAAAAAGTATGTCAAGGCAATGTCCAAAATTCATGATAGAATGTCTTTTTTCTGGATTGACAGAAAAAAAACACGGTGCTAAGATTAGGTTTGAGGTGATAGTATGTTAAAAGAAAAAATACAAAAGAAAGAAAAAACAACCGGTATGTATGTGCAGCTTTCGGACATCAGTATTTCTAAAATTGCTGGCATGGCAGGGTATGATTATATTTGGGTGGATAACGAACACAGCTATATGACCAATGAAACACTTTTAGGGCATATTTTAGCTTTGAAATCAACCGGAACACCGGTGGTTGTCCGTGTTCCGCAGGACGATCTGACCGAAACAAAGCATGTTTTGGAAATGGGTGTGGATGGAATCATCTTTCCGATGGTGAGAACGGCAGAGGAGGCAGACCGGCTGATCGCAAACACACTCTATCCACCGCTTGGTACGCGTGGCTTCGGACCGATGAATGCAAATGCTTACGGATTCCAAAATGCCATGGAGTATCGAACCCAAAGCGACAGTCAATTATGCCGGTTCATTCAGATTGAGCATAAGGACGCGATTGACAATTTAGAGCAGATCATTAAAAATCCGTACATTGACGGCTATATTTTCGGACCGAACGATCTTTCCGGCTCGTATGGTATGTTGGGAGATGTCTTTTCCGACAAAATCACCGGAATCATCCGGGATGCGATTGAATTTCTGCACAAAAACGGAAAGTATGCCGGAATTGCATCCGGGGGATATTCCGAGGAAACTCTCCGGCACTGGAGCGGACTGGGAGCAGACATGCTCGCCGGCGGTGCGGATTTTGATTTCCTGCGAGACTGCGCAAAGCAAAACTGCCGGAACTTAGAGAAAATTCATAAGAACAAAATGTAAAAAAGGCTGCTGCATGAAAATGCGGCGGTCTTTTTTTTAAAATTGTTAATTTTTTGATGAGTTTTTTTGAAAAATAGTTGCAATGAAACGGGGAATTGTGCTATAATATAATACTGGGATGATGTTTTGATTTTGTAGGAGTGGACGGAAATGAATAAAACCGTGAAAGGGTTAAATATTAATTATACAGAAGCAGGCGAGGGCGAGCTGGTTGTTTTTCTGCATGGCTGGGGCACAAGCTATACGCTTTTTCAGCCTGCAATTGATTTAGTCAGCCGGAAATACCGGGCGGTCGCCTTGGATTGGCCCGGCGTTGGCTAGAGCGAAGCACCGAAAGAGCCGTGGAATGTAAGCGACTACGCGGATTTTCTTTTGGAGTTTTTAGCAGATTATCATGCAAAAAAAGTGATCCTTTTGGGACATTCCTTTGGCGGACGTGTAATTTTTAAATTATACGAAAAGAAACTGCCGTTTGAAATTGATAAAATTATCTTAGTGGATGCTGCCGGAATCAAACCGAAAAAAACGCTTTCGCAGTATGCAAGGATTTATACCTATAAATTAGGAAAGCATGTCTTGAATCTGCCGCCCGTCCGGACGCTTTTTCCGGACGCATTGGAGAAGCTTCGGAAAAGCCGCGGCTCGGAGGATTATAATGCCGCGTCACCGATCATGCGCCAATGCCTGGTGCGTGTTGTAAACGAGGACTTGTCGCATGTATTTTCTAAAATTTTAGCGCCGACCCTCCTAATCTGGGGATCGGCAGACGATGCAACGCCTCTGTCGGATGCAAAGCGGATGGAGGCAGAAATCAAGGATGCGGGCTTGGTTGTGTTTGATGGAATGGGACATTTTTCGTTTTTACAGCAGCCACAGCAGTTTTTACGCGTTGTTGCATCTTTTTTAGAAATATCAGAATAAGGGTGGAGAGATATGAGTTTTGTAT
>RQCD01000207.1 GCA_008668455.1 Clostridia bacterium | reverse complement strand
GACATCTTCCGCTTTGCCGCCTTGCCGTACCGCCGGGTTACCACGCTTAAAACCGACCTCCAAAGCATGGACTGCGCAGAGGCATTTGTCATCCAAAGCACAAAACATCCCAGGTAGGGCGGAAAAAATCCGATCAAAAGATTGCTGATTCCGGCAACTGCAAGTCCCAGCGTCAGCATGCGCCAGGGCGGTGTCGTATCGCTTGCCGCACCGTTTAATAATCTGCCGACCGAATAAACCGTGGAAAAGACACTTCCTAAAAATCCAACCTGTGCCGCATTCAGCCGGCTTTCTGCAATCAGAGACGGGCTCGCCATAGAAAGATTTAATCGCGCGATATAGATGGAGGTATAGGCTAAAAACATAATCCAAAAGGTTACTTGTTTTCTCCGCATATCAATACCTCACACTATCAATGACATCTTTTGTTTTTGCCGATCTCTCCAAGGCATTTTCATAATTTCTTGCTGAAAGTGCAATCGAGATACTATCCAACACGCTGATATGGGCAATCCGTGCCGAAATCGCCTCGATCGGATATTGAATTTCGTCTGTTTTGATCACAATTGAAAAATCACTCTTTTTTGTAATTTCACTGTTCTGATAGCTGGTAAGACAGATGGTTTTTGCGCCCTTGTCATGTGCAAAATTCAGAGAATCCACCGTTGCAACCGTTCTGCCGCTGTTGGAAATTCCAACCGCCGCATCCTCGCTGGTGATATTAAGGGTGGAAACCTTCATATTGACAATATCGGTAAAGCAAAAAGCGGTAAAGCCCAGCTGCATGAGCCGATACTGAAAATCACACACAATCCCGGCAGACGTTCCGACTCCATAGATATAGATATGCTTTGCAGAGGACAACACCTCCACCACCTGCTCCAATAACCCAAGCTCCATTGTCTCTGCGGTATCGTGCAAGGTTTTGACATTGGCGGCAAAAATCTTTTGAAAGATTGCACCAGGGGTATCGTCCTTTTGGATATATGGTGTGAAATGAAATTGCTCATTCCGCACCAGCTCACGGGAAAGCGAAAGCTTAAATTCGGTGTAGCCGCTAAAGCCTAAGCTCTGACAAAGCCGTACAATCACCGATTTTACCCCCCCGGCACGCTCTGCCAGGACGGCAGTCGGCATGGAGGGAATCTCCTCAAAGTGAGACAGGATATAATCCGCAAGCAGCTTTTCCTTTTTTGTTAAGCTTGGATAGTAGCTGCGGATGGTTGACAGACATGGTTTATTTTCCATTGTATTTCTCCTCGAAACATAGTTCTATTTTTGATTTATATTTGAAACAAATCCATTATATCACACCTTACTATCCCCTGTCAAGCTCTTTAAAAAAATTAATTACCGGTTTAAAATAAGTTCTATTTTTTTTTGAAATAGGATTGACAAATGAGATCGGCTATGATAAAGTATAGAAAAATATTAGAAAAGGAGAATTGTTATGATACAAGGATTAGAAGTTATGTCCGGGCATTATGGAGTATTCAACCATTTCTTAAATGGAATGCAGAATGACCCGAACAATCCGAGAAGCTGCGGAAAAGCAGGAACTTGGAACGATTTAGTGGAGCAGATGGATGTGGAGAAGCTTGCACGCCAGCTGCACGAGGTTGGCGCATCCTACTATTTTATCACCCTGATGCAGGGCGATGAATTTATGTGCGCACCAAACAAGACCTATGATGAGATTGCCGGAACAAAGCCGGGGGAAGCCTGCACAAAAAGAGATCTTCCGATGGATTTGGCAAAGGCACTCTCCAAATACGGCATTAAGCTTGGCTTGTACTACACCGGAGACGGTCCCTATAAGAATGAGGCGATCGGCAAGCGGTTTGGCTTTATCAATCCAAGAGTGGATGTCAGCGAGGAATTTGTGAAAAAATGGGCAGCTGTTTTGGAGGAATATGCTGTTCGCTATGGAGATCTTGTATCTGCCTGGTGGATTGACGGCTGCTATGGCGTACAGGGACACGATGAGATTAAGTTTCATTATAAGGATGTTCTTTTGGATCATTATTACAATGCCGTCAAAAAAGGGAATTCAAACGCCGCTGTTGCGATGAACAACGGTGTATTCAAGGAGTTCCTCAAGTACTACTCCAAGGAGGATTTCACAGCCGGCGAGTTTAATTTCTTTGATGTTTATCCGAACGGAAAATTCACAGACGGTGCGCTCAGCCATATTCTTGCACCGCTTGGAATTTCAAAGGACGGCTCTGAATGGGGATCCTGGGGAGAGCCTGGCTGCAAGCACTCCAAAGAGCACATGATTGAATATGTTCGCCGTATGACCGAGATGGGCGGTGCAGTGACCATTGATATTGCAGTGGATGCCAATTCCTCCTTTGATCCGGAACAGGTAGAAATGCTCAAAGAGATTAAAAAAGCGTTGAATGTATAAGCAATTTGGGAGGAATTATTATGCAGGCGGAAGCTGTCAATTTCAAAATTACGCCCTCGGTGGTGGAGGCAGATCAGGAAACGGAGCTGCAGATTATAAGCCGGGACGGTATTTTTCAATTTTATGATGACGTTGAATACAGCGTTGAATTTATTCCGATGGAAGAAAGCGACGTACCGATGGATGCCAAAATGAGCCTTTTGGGATGGGATAGCAACCGAAAAAGCTACAAGGCGCATCCGGAAAACGGCGTGCTTCGCATCCGGTATTTCTTCCGGGGAGAACAGGAATGGCGGATTCATATCAGTGCAGAGGACTACAAGGATCATACGAATCCGCTGTACCAAAAATATGAGCCGCATTGGCACGGACTTCTGACGGCACATCAGAGCGGAATCACGCTTTCGGTGTATTCCCTCAAGCCGGATTTGTATCGGCGACGTGCCCTAAGAGGAGATTTACATATTCACAGCTCCCGTTCGGACGGCGTCTATAGTCCGGCACTCACTGCCACACAGTACCGGAAGGCATGCTATGACTTCATCGCCCTAACCGATCACAACGTGTTTGAT
>RQCD01000197.1 GCA_008668455.1 Clostridia bacterium | reverse complement strand
AGCCGCACCGGCAGAAACGCCCACCGCACCGGCAAATGCGAGCCGGGTTTCTGATCCTGCATCCATTCCAACGGCTGATATTGTTCCGGGGTCACTAAATCCTGGTCAATCCCCGTCCGGTTATTGATGATGATATTGGGTTGCAGTTTTCGAATGAGAGCAAGGAGCTTTTCGGATTCCCAGTCGTCCTTTCCTTTTCCTTTCATCCAGGGCTGATCGTCCGGCGCTGGTTTCCAGTGATCATAGGAGAAGTCAAACCAAAGTAAATCAATCTGACCGTAGTTGGTCAGGAGTTCTTCCACCTGATTCCGCATATATTCTGCATAACGCTTCATATCCCTGCCTTGATTCAGTTCTGCAACATTAGAATCCAATTTCCGCGGATGAATCGTATCAATCGTAAAGTCCGGATGATGCCAGTCGATCAGTGAATAATAGAAGCCAACACGCAGACCTGCCTTACGGAATGCATCTGTATATTCCCGAATCAAGTCTCTGCCGGCAGGGGTGTTGGTGCATTTATAGTCTGTGTATTTGGAATCAAACATACAGAACCCCTCATGATGCTTTGCGGTCATGACAACATATTTCATCCCTGCCGCCTTTGCCTGGCGTGCCCACTCCTCCGGATCGTATAAATCCGGATCAAAATGGTCAAAATACTTCTGATATTTTTCCTCCGAAATTTTTTCACATGTTTTTACCCATTCGTGCCGTGCAGGGAGGGCATAGAGTCCCCAGTGAATGAACATACCAAAGCGGTCATGACGAAACCAGGCGGTATCGCCGGGTGTTTTTTTGATAGCATAGCTTGACATATAAGCTGCCTCCTTTATGTGTTTTTTCTTCTATTATACACGTTTTTGGCTTAAATGCAATGAATTATTTGATAAAAAATATGTACAAAATGATAGTTTTAAAAGGTATTGAACTTTTCACAAAAAAAAGCTATAATGAAATAGATGGGAGAGATGTACATGCGAACAGAATTGTTAAAGCGGCTGAGGGAAATTTCAGAAGAAGAAAAAATGATTTTAAAAGGCAGACAGTTAGACCGTGAAATTTATACCAGCGACCCGGATTTTGATATTGACCGCGGAAAGCTGCTTTCGATGGGAAAATATATTACAGCAAGACCGCATACCCGGTTTGTGGATTTTCCGGAGCATGGACATAACTATGTAGAAATTATGTATGTCTGCAACGGCACGATCACACATATAATTGATCAGAAAGAGGTTGTAATGCATTCCGGGGATCTGCTTTTTATGAATCAGCATGTCCGGCACGAAATCAAAAGAGCCGGCAGGGAGGATATTGGTATTAATTTTATTATCATGCCGGAATTTTTCAATATTCCGCTCAATATGATGAGCGAAGGAAAAAACAGTATTTTAGCGGAATTTCTGATCGGTACACTGCGCATTCAAACAGGGCAGCCGCAATATCTGCATTTTTGCTCGCGTGGGAATATGCAGATTGAAAATCTGATGGAAAACATTATCGCTTCTTTTTTATATGACGATAAAATGGATGAAAATATCAATCAGTTTACGATGGGACTGATATTTCTTCACTTACTCAATCATATTGAATTTGTTGGTAAGAGTTCTATGCAAGATTACCCGACGCTGTTGGCAGATTCCGCTCTCCAATATATCAGCAGGCACTATCAGACGGCAAATCTGACAGAGCTTGCAAAAAATATGAATCAGTCGATCTCCAATATGAGTAAAATGATTAAAAACGCAACCGGATGCACCTTTTTAGAGCTTTTACAACGGAAGCGTTTTCAGCAGGCGGTAACCTTTTTACTGGAAACAAATCTGACGATTGCAGAAATTATGAATGCGGTCGGTTATGAAAACAGCAGTTATTTTTACAAGAAATTCCGTGAAAAATATCATGCGTCGCCGCGTGAATACCGGATTGCACACCGGAATGATGAGAAAATCAGAATCTGACTGGAAAATAAGGTCCTATTTTTTGTGAAATTACGTTCTTTTCAAATACATAAAAATCCTATATAATACAAAGTAAGAAATCGAGGTGTCAATCAATGATCAAAGGATTTAAAATGAAGCTTTACCCCGGCATGGAGGAGGAGTATGAACGGCGTCATAATCTGCTTTGGCAGGAAATGAAGGACATGATTCATGAATACGGCGGAAAAAATTATACGATTTTTTTAGACCGTGAAACACTCACACTGTTCGGGTACATAGAGCTTTTGGATGAGGAAAAATGGAATCAGTCAGCAGAAACCGAAATCTGCCGGAAATGGTGGGATTACATGGCAGACATCATGGAAACGAATCCGGATAACAGTCCTGTATCGATTGATTTAAAAACAGTGTTTCACTTAGATTAATGGAGGAATGAAATATGAGTTATCAGGAAGCAAAAAAACAGTATGCAGCACTTGGCGTTGACACAGACGCGGCAATCGAAAAATTAAAGGACATTCCGGTGTCGCTGCATTGCTGGCAGGGAGACGATGTCATCGGCTTTGACCACGACGGACCTTTAACCGGCGGTATTCAGACAACCGGAAATTATCCGGGAAAGGCAAAGACTCCGGAAGAATTAATGCAGGATATTGAAAAGGCAATCTCTCTGATGCCGGGTAAAAAGAAACTGAATCTGCATGCCTGCTATGCAATTTTTGAAAAAGGCGCGTTTGCAGATCGGGACAAGCTTGAACCAAAGCATTTTGCAAAATGGGTAGACTTTGCAAAGAAACACAAAATGGGCATTGACTTTAATCCGACATTTTTCTCTCACCCGAAAGTAAAGGACGGATTAACGCTTTCCAGCCCGGATCAGGAAACAAGAGATTTCTGGATTGAACACGGAAAGGCATGTATCCGGATTTCGGAATACTTTGCAAAGGAAACAGGCGTTCCGTGCGTAATCAATATCTGGACAGGCGACGGTTACAAGGACATTCCTGCTGATCGCATGGGACCGCGGATGAGCTATAAGGATTCAATCGAAAAAATTATTGCAGAACCGCATAACCCGGATCTGGTAAAGCCTTGTGTAGAATCCAAGGTATTTGGAATCGGAGTAGAGGCTTATACCGCAGGATCTGCTGAATTTACACTTTCCTTTGCTGCAAGCCATGAGGGCTGCCTGCCGCTGATGGATAACGGACATTATCATCCGACAGAGGTTGTTTCAGACAAAATTCCGGCGCTTTTATGCTTTTTTCCGGAAATTGCTTTGCATATTACCAGAGGAATCCGTTGGGATAGCGACCATTCTGTTTTGTTTGATGACGAAACCAGAGAGATGGCAAAGGAAATTGTTCGCTGCAACGCGCTTGACCGCGTTTATATGGCGCTTGATTTCTTTGATGCAAGTATTAACAGAATTGCAGCATGGGTTGTCGGCTTCCGTAGCTGGCAGAAGGCTTTGCTTTATGCGTTGTGTCTGCCGAACGAAAAGCTTGCTGCTTTGCAAAACGAAAATCAGCTGACTGAATTATTTGTAATGCAGGACGAGATGAAGCTGTATCCGTTTGGGGAGATATGGAATGAATATTGCAGACAGTGCGGTGTTGACGGAACAGAAAAGTGGTTCTGTGATGTAAAGCAATATGAAAAGGATGTTCTGTTCAAAAGATAAGGGTGTGCATTCCCAAGCCTCATTTTTGTGTGAGGCTTGGGAGTTTTTTTTGATTATTATCGTCAAGTAATATACTTTCCATTGCTTGTATCATACCGATCCGGTTTCCTGGATTCTGACACGTTTATTTAAAATTATTGTGT
>RQCD01000077.1 GCA_008668455.1 Clostridia bacterium | reverse complement strand
GTGCCATGATGGTGGCATTATCAACGGTACTTGCCTTTATTTCCAAGGTAATTCCGGCTCCATGGCTGCAGGGCGGCTCAATCACAATTGCAAGCATGGTGCCGATCATTTTGGTATCCATTCTGATTGACACGAAATGGGGACTGCTTTCCGGATTTGTGTATTCGCTGATTCAGATGCTTTCCGGCTTTTATCCGCCCCCAAAGCAGACCTTTATTAATTTTGCATTAGTTGTTTTACTCGACTATGTGTTCGCCTTTACTGTGTTAGGCTTTGCCGGTGCGTTTTACCGCATGATGGGCAAGAAGCTTTGGGCAATCCCGGTTTCCGGCGTAATTGTAACGGCGCTGCGCTATGTTTGCCATATTTTCTCCGGTATTCTGATCTGGGGCGTTTATGCCGATGAGGGACAAACCGTCCTTGCCTATTCAGTCGGCTATAACGGCGGCTATATGATTCCGGAAATTATCATCACCGGAATTGTTCTGGCGGCGCTTGCTCCGAAGCTTCAGAAGCATTGCGCATAAATTACGAAATTATCTGATACCTGTATGAATCCCCCAGCATCATCTCCCCAAAAATGCCGGGGGATTTTTTTAGTTTTTTGCTGATTTCCATTGACAAGTATAAGGATTTTTTGCTATAATAAAAAGGATGTCAAAAATGGTGGTATTGTATGGAAAGAGATGTGAGCTATGTATAAAATTGTTAAGAAAAGAGAATTGAATCCGACCGTTACCCTGATGGAGATTGACGCGCCGAAGATTGCAAAAAAGGCAGAGCCGGGGCAGTTTATCATTCTGCGTACCGATGAGGACGGCGAACGGATTCCGCTGACGGTGGCAGATTTTGACCGGGAGGCAGGAACGGTGACGATTATTTTCCAGATCGTCGGCGCAACCACCGAGCGTTTAAACCAGAAAAAAGAGGGAGAGTATATTTCCGATTTTGCAGGTCCTCTGGGAACTCCGTCGCATACCGAGGGACTTTCCAAGGTGGCGGTAATCGGCGGCGGCGTTGGCTGTGCCATTGCCTATCCGATTGCAAAAAAGCTGCACCAGGAGGGCGCATGCGTTCATACTGTGGCAGGCTTCCGGAATAAGGATTTAGTGATTTTAGAGGATGAATTTCAAAGGGTGAGCGACAAGCTCTGCATGATGACGGACGACGGTAGTTACGGTCAGAAGGGCTTGGTAACCAATGCCCTGAAGGAACTGATTGAAAGCGGAGAGCAGTATGACGAGGTGATCGCAATCGGTCCTTTGATTATGATGAAATTTGTCTGTGCGCTGACCAAGGAGTACGGGATTAAAACGGTTGTCAGCATGAATCCGATTATGATTGACGGAACAGGTATGTGCGGCGGCTGCCGGCTGACGGTTGGCGGCAAAACAAAATTTGCCTGTGTGGACGGTCCGGACTTTGACGGTCACGAGGTAGATTTTGACGAGGCAATGGAACGCGGAACGATGTACCGGGAATTTGAGCGTGCAGAGCATGAGCATGTCTGCAACCTGTTTCGGAAGGAGGGTTTATAATCATGCCGAATATGTCTTTAACAAAAAATGAGATGCCGACGCAAGCGCCGGACGTCAGAAATAAAAACTTCTCTGAGGTTGCTATGGGGTATACGAAAGAGCAGGCAATCGACGAGGCAAACCGCTGCTTAAACTGCAAGCATAAGCCGTGTGTGGGCGGATGTCCGGTTTCGATTGATATTCCGGCATTTATCGCAAAAATCCGGGAGGAGGATTTTGAGGGAGCGTATCAGATTTTAACAAAATCCTCCTCGCTTCCGGCAGTCTGCGGCAGAGTTTGTCCGCAGGAGACGCAGTGCGAGCAGAAATGCGTGCGCGGCATTAAGGGCGAACCGGTCGCAATCGGACGGTTGGAGCGGTTTGTTGCCGATTATCATAACGAGCATTGCAAGGACGCACCGAAAAAGCCGGAGCAAAACGGACACCGTGTGGCGGTGGTTGGTTCCGGTCCGTCCGGGCTGACCTGCGCCGGGGATCTGGCGAAAAAAGGCTACGATGTAACCGTGTTTGAGGCGCTGCATTTAGCCGGCGGTGTACTGGTTTATGGAATCCCGGAATTTCGTCTGCCGAAAAAGATTGTGCAAAAGGAAATCGACACCCTAAAGGCATTGGGTGTAAAAGTAGAAACCAACATGGTGATCGGAAGGGTAGAGTCGGTGGATGAGCTTTTTGAGGAAGGCTTTGAGGCTGTTTTTATCGGTTCTGGCGCAGGCTTGCCGCGGTTTATGAATATTCCGGGCGAAAACTCAAAGGGGGTTTATTCTGCAAACGAATTTTTAACGCGTGTCAATCTGATGAAGGCTTATCAGGAGGGCGCGCATACGCCGATTATGCATGCAAAGCGCGTGGCAGTGGTTGGCGGCGGAAATGTTGCAATGGATGCGGCACGCTGTGCGCTCCGTCTGGGCGCAGAGGAGGTTTCGATTGTTTACCGCCGTTCTGCAGAAGAACTTCCGGCAAGAGCAGAGGAAGTGGAGCATGCAAGGGAGGAAGGAATTATTTTCCGTCTTTTAACGAATCCGACAAGGATTCTGTCGGATGAGCATAAGTTTGTAAACGGTATGGAATGCGTTGAGATGGAGCTGGGCGAGCCGGATGAATCGGGCAGATGCCGCCCGGTGGTAAAAGAGGGCTCGGAATTTGTTTTGGATGTGGATTGTGTGATTATGGCAATCGGCACATCTCCGAATCCGCTGATCAAGTCCACCACAAAGGGGTTGGAAACCCAAAAATGGGGCGGTATCATCACCAACGGGGAAACCGGTGCAACCTCCCGTCCGGGCGTTTATGCCGGTGGCGACGCAGTGACCGGTGCGGCAACGGTCATCTTAGCAATGGGCGCAGGAAAAACAGCCGCTGCGGCAATTGATGAATATTTAAAGGATTAACAAAAACTCATGTTTTCTGCTTTGAAAAAACGAAAAAACAAACAATTTTCTAAAAATTTCAAATTGAGTATTGACAGATCAGATATCCTGTGCTATACTAAGCACATAGTAGCAAGGGCGCTGCGGATTGAAAAAATCCGCGGCGCTTTTTTACATTCTGAAGCATTCCGCTTCAGACCGGAAAAGGTCGCTCCTTTTCTGAAAACAGTCTAAGGATCCGGGACGAAAGAAACATGATTTGCTCTGTGCTTTGCGGGGGGCAGAAAAAGAGGAGGTAATTTGTATGACAAAAGAAATCGCAGATTTTGTCACAAGTAACATTTTTGGAGTATGGTTTTTAATTGGAGCAGCGTTGGTTTTCTGGATGCAGGCAGGCTTTGCTATGGTAGAGACAGGCTTCACCAGAGCGAAGAATGCCGGCAATATCATTATGAAAAACCTGATGGATTTTTGTATTGGTCCAGTGGTTTTCATCCTGATTGGTTTTAGTCTTTTCCTGGGAGAGGACGTGGTTGGTCTGATTGGAAAGCCGGGATTTGATATCTTCACTTCCTATGAGAATTTCAACTGGTCAAATTTTGTGTTTAACTTAGTGTTCTGTGCTACGGCGGCAACGATCGTTTCGGGTTCGATGGCAGAGAGAACACGGTTTTTGGCTTACTGTATTTATACCTGTGTGATTTCTGCCTTGATCTATCCGAGTGAAGCGCACTGGATCTGGGGCGGCGGCTGGCTTGTTCAGCTTGGTTTCCACGATTTTGCAGGTTCTTGTGCAATCCATATGGTTGGCGGTATTTCAGCCTTGATCGGTGCAAAAATTTTAGGACCGCGTATCGGAAAGTTCACAAAGGATAAAAACGGGAAGATTATTAAAGTAAACGCTTTCCCTGGTCATAACCTGACGATTGGCGCATTGGGTGTGTTCATTCTTTGGTTTGGTTGGTACGGATTTAACGGTGCAGCGGCAACAAGCATTGATCAGCTTGGTTCTATCTTTGTTACAACCACCATTGCCCCGGCAGTTGCTACTGTTTCCTGTATGATCTTTACCTGGATTAAATATGGCAAGCCGGATGTTTCGATGTGCTTAAATGCTTCTCTGGCAGGCTTGGTTGCAATTACAGCCGGCTGTGATGTAACAGACGCGTTTGGTTCAATCGTGATTGGTGCGGTAGCAGGTGTGTTAGTGGTATTCGGTGTGTGGTTTCTGGACTATAAATTACATGTTGACGACCCGGTTGGTGCGGTAGCAGTACACTGCCTTAACGGTATCTGGGGTACGATTGCGGTTGGTCTTTTTGCAACACCGAGCGCACCGTCCTCTGAATTCTGCGGATTGTTCTACGGCGGCGGATTTCAGCTCTTAGGCTTGCAGCTTTTGGGTATCTTAACGGTTGGCGCATGGACAGCAATCACCATTACAATCACATTCTATGTCATTCAAGCAACGGTTGGTCTGAGAGCTTCTGCGGAGGAAGAAATCACAGGTCTGGATGCAACAGAGCACGGTTTGCCGAGTGCTTATGCAGACTTTATGCCGGCAATTGACGGTTACGGTCAGGAAACGGCAGATATTCCAATGGGCGATACCTCTGTAGATGAGGCTGTTCCGGTTGTCTTAAAGAGTGAATCGAAGAATGTGGCTGTTGGCAGCGATGTTAAGATGACAAAGATTGAAATTGTCATGAAGCAGGATAAGTTTGAAAAGCTGAAATCAGCAATGATGCAAATTGGTATCACCGGTATGACAGTGACCCACGTTCTCGGCTGCGGCACGCAGAAAGGAAAGCCGGAGTATTACCGTGGTGTTATCAACGAAGCAACACTTCTTCCGAAGGTACAGGTTGAAATTGTTGTCTGCAAGGTTCCGGTAAAAACTGTCATTGAAACGGCAAAGAAGGTGTTATACACCGGTCATATCGGAGACGGTAAGATCTTTGTATATGATGTTGAAAACGTGATCAAGGTCAGAACCGGCGAAGAAGGGTATGACGCTTTACAGGATGTAGAGTAAGTTTAGAAAACGCAAGTCCGAATGATGGGACTTGCGTTTTTTTGTATTATGCTCAGCCAGTTGGACAATTCTTATATTGTTTTTTGAAATCATCTTGACTTTCAGAAAACGAGCTGATACAATGAGCATATCATAATATTTCAGGAGGGTTTTTTATGAGGGTCACTTATGATTTACATGCTCATACTTTATTATCCGGATGTGCGGACAAAACGGCAACTATTCCGAATTATGTAAAATCTGCAAAAAGACTGGGACTTGAAACGGTCGGCATTGCAGATCACATGTGGGATGCCAGGCATATTCCCGGCGCGCCGGAATGGCACGGAACACTGGAGGGCTGCCGGAAAAGCCTGGAAACCTTGCGGCAAACCGATCTGGAGGGAGTGCGCTTTCTCTTTGGCGGCGAGGTGGAATACTGCAAGGGAGTGGGTGCGGCAATTTCGCCGGAGGAGGCGCAGAAGCTTGATTTTGTGTTAGCGCCGAATTCGCATATGAATATCACCATAGGAGACGGATATGTAAATTCATTTCAATTTTATGCCGATTACATGCTCCAGGCAGCTATGGATATCTGCAATGCTCCGGCGGCAGAATGGATCACAGCCATTCCGCATCCGTTTTCTCCGGTTTGCTGCCCGTATCAGTCGGATTTTATTGTCAATAAGATTACGGATGAGCAGTTTTTGGAGGTTTTCTCTGCCATGCGTGAAAAAAACATTGCGGCAGAGTTAAACAGCGGCGAATTTTTCAATAAGTCGGATACAGAAATTAAAAATGGCTTTATGTTCCGTATCCTGACGCTGGCAAAAAAGGCAGGCTGTAAATTCACCTTCGGTTCAGATTCGCACTCTGACGAACGGCGGGAGCAGGATTGGATTGTTGCCTGCGGAAAGGTGGCAGAGCTGCTTGGTCTGACGGAGGAAGATATATTAAGGCTTTAAAAAAAGGATCTCACAGCTGAGATCCTTTTTTCATGTGAAAGAAGTTATATTTTAATAGAATTTCATTAAGGGGGTGTATTTTGAATTTAGGGGGTGCAAAAAGAAGTCTTTCCATATTCTTGGCATATACGGTATTAGAGCCTGTCTCCTAAATCGATGAAATTATCGAAAATAATGAAAATCATCTATTTTCAAAAATTTTACACGACGAAATTTGCGTATATTTCAGATTTATGAGATTTTCGGCTACTTATCCTTATATTTCCACTTATATATCATGGCACAGCAGAACCGCATATTCACCGTTGCCGTATTTCTCAATAAATTTGCGGCTTTTTTCCGGGCAGTATGATGAGCCTGTAGGTATTCTCTTTTTCAAGCATTCGTACAAATAGCATTCGTCTCCAGCAATGATATATTTCTCTTCGTTACCGGTAATTTCAACAATACAGGAGCCTTTTGAGTGACCGCCGATTTTTATCGTTTTTACGTTTTGGCAAATTTCTTTTTCATTATCGAACAGGCAAACATTCATACCGTCTGCAAAATACTGTTTTCCCATTTCGTATTCATCACGCTGAATATAAATCTTTGCATTTTTATATTCGTTTACACATTCAATATGGTCATGATGCGAATGTGTAATGATAACATCGGTAATATCCTCCGGTTTTATATTCAAATTGCCGAGTGCCTTAACGGGACCTATAAAATCCGTCATTTCAAAACCGGGCATGGTCACGCATCCGGCATCGACCAAAATCAGCCTGTTTTCGGTTTTTATGAGGTATATCATAAATACGATGGGGCGAAACTTATCGTCCGCTCCATTGTGAAATATCAAACCTTCCGATAAAACCGATTTTCCGTATTCTATTGGAATTATCTCTGTCATTTTACCGTCAGTACTACCTTTCCTACATTTTGTCCCTTGTAGAGAATATCGTGTGCAGCCTCTGCCTCGGTTATCGGCAAAGTCTTATAAATTGTCGGCTTAACCTCTCCGCTTTCAATCTTCGGGAATACGTTCTTAACGAGCTCTGCGAGTATCTGTGCCTTAACCTTAGGTGTTCTTGAACGTAGTGTGCTGCCTATAATTCTCACATTTCTTACATAGATATTTTTAAGATCTATCTCTGTTTTCTGTCCCGCAAGAGCCGCAATCATAATCCATCTTGCGCCGTGTGTGAGATAATGTATGCACTTACCCATAATCTCGCCGCCCAGACAGTCAATAGCAACATCTAATATGCAGTTGCGAACGCTTCGGGAATTGCCGCCGCCTCTGCCATTGAGCAGTTGTTCGGCACTGGCATAAGCATATCATACTTAACAGCCGCATATTCGGCATATCCGCCGCCGCCCAACAGCGCGCATACCTTGTCGCCTATCTTCCAATTTGATTTTGCCTTTGCTTCATCGCCCATTTGGGAGATTACGCCGGCAATTTCAAGTCCCATCCAATCCGGGCATCCCGGCTGGGGCGGATAGTCGCCCTCACGCTGCATGAGGTCTGCACGATTTAATGCTGCTGCATGAATTTCAACAAGAACCTCCTCGCTCTTAATTTGCGGGTCAGGCACGTTGTCCCACCTTAAGCTTCTGTCATTATTTACAAGTATTGCTTTCATTTTTTCTCCTTTCTGTTATACGGTGCAGGATTTTAACACCAGTTTATGCAGTTCTCTCTCATATTAATATCCGTACGGATTTTGCTTTTCTCCGGTCAAACTGCACAACTATAATACGTCTATTCTGTCGGGATTGTCTGCCTGCACCATAATAGTGAGCAAAGCTTTATCATTCTCAAAAAAAGATCGGTTCAAAATATCGAAGCATATATTAAAGATTTCGAGAAGCTCCGTTCGCTGTCGCTTTTTGACGGTAACAGAACAGAATTTATAAAATATAAGTTTCTTGGAGCAATCCCTCATTTTGTGTAAACCTCAAATTTGGCTCCAATTCTAAAATATAACGATTACCCACAAATTCAACGAATACACTAAAATTCAACGATTATAGGAATAAGAGAAAAATGCCATTACGGATTTCTCACTGTAGTGGCACATTTTTTATTTCAGAAACTTGAATGTAATAGAGAAAAACCGCTATACTGTGGTTTTTCAACTGTTTTTGATAAAAAGAAAAGACCGACTATTCTATCAAAATAGTCAGTCTTATTTGGAGCGGAAGACGAGATTCGAACTCGCGACGTTCACCTTGGCAAGGTGACGCTCTACCACTGAGCCACTCCCGCTAACTGACACATGTTATCATACCACATTTTTGTGAAAAAGTCAAGTGTTTTTTTATAAAAACTTTTCTTGTCGAACGCTGGAAAATTTAGTTGATTCACCCCTTTACAGAACGGCAAAAAAAAGGTACAATAGAAGATAGAATGAGGTTTTATACACATAGGAAAGGAAGGGCGCCATGGTCAGAAGCATTTATGTGGAGAAGAAAAAGGGCTGTGATGTTGAGGCGCAGGGAGTTTTGGAGGATTTAAGAGAAAACCTTTCTCTGAAAAATCTGAAAAATGTCCGGGTAATCAACCGGTATGATACGGACGGCTTGAGCGATGAGGAATACCAAAAAGCAAAGGTATCGGTATTTTACGAGCCGCCGGTGGATCATGCATATGATGAGGAAATTGAGATTGATCCGGCAGCACAGGTGTTTGCAGTGGAGTATCTTCCGGGACAGTTTTATCAGCGGGCAGCGTCTGCCGAGGAATGTATTTCCATTCTGACCGAAAAGGAACGTCCGACCGTGCGCAGCGCAAAGGTCTATGTTTTAGAGGGCGTGAGCCGGGAGGAGGCAGAGCGTGCAAAAAAATATCTCATCAACCCGGTAGAGGCACGCGAGGCATCCCTGGCGCACTGTGAGAGTCTCGAAATGGAAATCATCCCTCCTGCACCGGTTGCAACGCTGGATGGGTTTTCGGACATGAACGGGCAGGAGCTTTCTGCCTTTTTGGAAAAGATGGGTTTTGACATGGATTTGGATGATCTGAAATTCTGTCAGAGCTACTTTAAAGAAACCGAAAAAAGAGATCCAACCGTCACCGAGCTTCGGATGATTGATACCTATTGGTCGGATCATTGCCGCCACACCACCTTTTCTACGAGAATTGATCATGTTACCATTCCGGACGGAAAATATGCAGATGTTCTGCGCGAGAGCTTTTCAGAATACCAGCGTGCAAAGGCGGAGCTTTATGCACCCGACCGCGCGACCTGCTTCATGAATATGGCAACGATCATAGTCAAGCAGCTGAAAAAAGCCGGTCTGTTAAAGGAAATTGACGAATCGGAGGAAATCAACGCATGCAGCATCCAGGTAGATGTGGATGTGGACGGAAAAAAAGAGCCGTGGCTTATTATGTTTAAAAATGAAACGCACAACCACCCGACCGAAATTGAACCGTTCGGCGGTGCGGCAACCTGTCTTGGCGGCGCAATCCGCGATCCGCTGTCCGGACGATCCTATGTTTACCAGGCAATGCGTGTAACCGGCAGCGGTGATCCGAGAAAGAGCCTGGAGGAAACCTTAAACGGAAAGCTGATGCAAAGAAAGATCACCAAGGGTGCGGCGGCAGGCTACAGCTCCTACGGAAATCAGATCGGCTTGGCAACCGGACAGGTTACAGAAATTTATGACGAGGGATATGTTGCAAAGAGAATGGAAATCGGTGCGGTGATCGGTGCAGCGCCCAAGAAAAATGTTGTCCGCGAAACTCCAGCGCCGGGAGATGCGATTATTTTACTGGGCGGCAGAACCGGACGCGACGGCTGCGGCGGCGCAACCGGATCGTCCAAAGCGCATACCGAAAAATCGATCACAACCTGCGGAAGCGAGGTACAAAAGGGAAATCCGCCGGTGGAGAGAAAATTACAGAGATTGTTCCGGAATCCGGAGGTAACCGCAAAAATCAAGCGCTGTAACGATTTTGGTGCAGGCGGTGTGTCGGTTGCGATCGGCGAATTGGCAGACGGATTAGTGATTGATCTGGATCGCGTTCCGAAAAAATATGAGGGTCTGGACGGCACAGAGCTTGCGATCAGCGAATCGCAGGAGCGAATGGCAGTGGTTGTCCAAAAACAGGATGTGGACGCTTTTATCGAGGCGGCACATGTAGAGAATCTGGAGGCAACCGAGGTTGCAGAGGTCACAGAGGAGGCGCGTCTGGTGATGAGATGGCGCGGTCAGACGGTCTGCAATATTTCCAGAGCGTTTTTGAATACCAACGGAGCAGAAAAGCATACAGATATTGAAGTGATTTTACCAAAGCAGGAGGATTCCTTCTTCCGCAGCGAGGTGGTAACGGATGTCCGCAAAAAGTGGCTTTCGGTTCTTTCCGATTTGAATGTATGCTCGCAAAAGGGTCTTTCCGAACGCTTTGACTCCACGATTGGCGCAGGTACGGTTTTGAGGCCGTTTGGCGGAAAATATCAGCTGACCCCGAACGACGGTATGGCGGCAAAAGTTCCGGTGCTTTCCGGCGAGACAAATACTGCTACTGTGATGACCTATGGCTATAACCCAAAGCTTTCTGCCTGGAGTCCGTTCCACGGCGCGTCCTATGCGATTGTGGAATCGGTATCGAAAGCGGTTGCGCTGGGTGTGGACTATAAAAAGATTTATCTGACCTTCCAGGAATATTTTGAACGCTTAGGAACAGACAAAACCAGATGGGGAAAACCCTTTGCCGCACTCTTAGGCGCATACCGTACCCAGCTTGCATTAGGAATAGCGGCAATCGGCGGCAAGGATTCTATGAGCGGCAGCTTTAACGGACTGGATGTTCCGCCGACCTTGGTTTCCTTTACTGCGGCGGCAATGGATGCGGATAAGGTTATTTCCCAGGAAATCAAGAAATCCGGAACAAAGCTGGTTCTGATGCGGTTAAAACAGGATGAAAACGAGCTTCCGGATTTTAGCGCGCTCAAAGAAATGTATGAACGGGTACATCAGCTGATTATGGAGGGAAAGGTACTTTCTGCAAGCGTTGTCAAGGGTCACGGCTTGGCAGAGACAGTTTCCAAAATGGCATTCGGAAATAAAATCGGCGTTCGCTTTGATCAGAAAATCACAAACGATCTCCTGTTCTTTGCGCCGATCGGTTCGATTGTGCTGGAAATGGAGGAGGCAGAGGGCGAACGTGTGATTGCGGAAACCATTGACATGCCGGTATTGGATGTCGGTGGTGTGAAAATTACGATTGAGGACGCACTTGAGGCTTGGACTGCGCCCCTGGAAAAGGTGTTCCCAACCAAAGCCGGACGCTTTACAAAAGAGCCGGAAACTTATTCTTTTGACGGACGGTCTGCATGTGTGGCAGGAGAGCGTTTCGGAAAACCGAGAATCTTTATTCCGGTGTTCCCGGGCACAAACTGCGAGTATGACACAGCGCGTGCATTTGAGAGGGCAGGCGGTGCGGCAGACGTCTTTATCTTCCGGAATCTGTCCGGGGAAGACGTTTCAGAATCGTTAAAGGAAATGAAAAAGCGGATTGACGCGTCGCAGATTGTCATGCTGCCGGGCGGCTTTTCCGGCGGTGACGAGCCGGACGGATCGGGCAAATTTATTGCAACCGCATTCCGGAATCCGCTTGTGCAGGAGGCAGTGATGAATTTATTAAAGAACCGGGACGGCTTAATGCTCGGTATCTGTAACGGCTTCCAGGCGCTCATTAAGCTTGGCTTAGTACCGTACGGAGAGATCAGAACGCCGGAGGAAAACGCGCCGACCCTGACCTTTAATACAATCGGCAGACACGTTTCCTGCATGGCAGAAACCAGAATTGCGTCGAATTTGTCGCCCTGGCTTCGTCATACAGACGTGGGA
Organism: Clostridia bacterium; assembly: GCA_008668455.1. Classification (GTDB taxonomy): domain Bacteria; phylum Bacillota; class Clostridia; order UBA1381; family UBA1381; genus RQCD01. Next base: position 1,320 of record RQCD01000077.1, on the reverse strand, counting down.
GATCTGCATACCGTTGCGCTTTCCCATGGTGAGGGACGGTTTATTGCAAGTCCGGAGCAGATTGCAGAGCTTGCGAAAAACGGACAGATTGCAACCCAGTATGTGAATCAAAAGGGACAGGCAACCTATGACATTGCCTATAACCCCAACGGTTCTATGGCGGCAATCGAGGGAATCACCAGTCCGGACGGACGCGTTTTCGGAAAAATGGGTCATTCCGAGAGAATCGGAGAAAATATAGCAAAGAATGTGCCGGGTGATAAGGATCAGATGTTATTCTTATCCGGCGTGGAATATTTCAAATAAGGGATAATCTATGAAACCAAGTATTGATGCGGTTTTTCCCGGTATTGACAGCGAGGGTCTGAAGGATAAGCATGTGCAGAAAATCCGGCTTTCGCGCTCCCGGCGGAGAATGGAAATTCTTTTAGAGGAGACGGCAGCACACGACGCGCTTGCGCAATTTGAGGAAAAGCTTGAAAAATATTATCATTTGAATAGCGTACAGATTCGGGAAAAGGAGGAGACGGTAAAAATGCCGTCTCCTGTTAGTCATTTTGTTCAGAAGGTGCATCCGGCTGCGTCTGAGGAATTGCCGGAAAAGAAAGAAAAAATCCCGTTAGGACGTGCCATGGTCACCGAAATGCTCTATGGAAGCGCCATCCGGGATGATCTGACGGCAATTTCGGATATTAACGATTCGAGTGACCGTGTGTGCTTTTACGGCGAGATTTTCGGAATCGAAACCAAGGACATCACCTCGAAAAAAACAGAAAAATCCTTTCATCTGTTTGTCATTGATGTTACGGACTATCAGGATTCTATTTCGATTCAGATTTTTTTGGATGCGGATGAAAAGCATGAACCGATCTATGCAGATTTAACGAAAAAGCTGAAAAAGGGTGTCCGGATTGCTGTGCGCGGACGTGCAAAATATAACGACTATGCGCATGAGGTGGTTGTTTCTGCTAATGCGATCGGTTTAGCGCCTCCGGCGGCGGTGCGGATGGACAACGCGCCGGAAAAGCGAGTGGAGCTGCATATGCACACGCAGATGTCGGCAATGGACGGCGTTTCTTCTACCAAGGATTTGGTGAACCGTGCGATTTCGTGGGGACACAAGGCAATCGCTATCACCGACCACGGTGTGGTGCAGTCCTATCCGGACGCGATGAAAGCGTCGGACAATCATGAAAAAATCAAAATTCTCTATGGCGTGGAGGGATATCTGTTAAATGATGATGTAAAAATCTCCTACGACATGGGCGAAGAAACGATCGGTCATGATTTTGTGGTGTTTGATATTGAGACAACCGGACT
>RQCD01000074.1 GCA_008668455.1 Clostridia bacterium | reverse complement strand
CGACATGGCAAGCGCAATAAATACCCCGGATAACACCGACGGCAGTATCTCCGGCAGCGTCACATCCCAGAAAGCACGCGCCCCTGTTGCGCCCAGATCCTGCGCCGCGTCGGTTAAGCTTTGATCCATGCCGACCAATGCACCCTTGACCGAGAGCAGAATATAGGGAACGCAGAATGCTGTATGCGCCAAAACTAAGGTCAGCATGCCGAATTTTAAACTCAAATAAGAGAAAAACGCTAAAAATGCCATGCCGAGGATGATTTCCGGAATCATGATCGGAATGATGGAAACGGATTCTAACAAGGCAGAAAGCTTTCCGCGGGAGCGCACCAGTCCGACTGCGCCCACCGTTCCGATTGCAGCAGAGACTCCGCAGCTGATTCCGGCAAGAATCAGGCTGTTCTTTAAGGTTTCCAAAAGCACGCGGTCGGAAAACAGCTTTTCGTACCAGCGGAGCGAAAAACCACTCCATACGGTTGCTAACCTGGAATCATTAAAGGAAAACAGAATGACCGCCAAAATCGGCAGATAATATAGTAATAGGATACCGATCAGAAAGAGATCGGATATACGAAATTTTTTTCTCATAATAATCCCTCTAAATCCTTTGTTCCGGAAATTTTACGGTATAAGGCGATAATCAAAAGCATTAACAGCATCAATACCACCGAAAGCGCCGCGCCGAACGGAAGATTCCGGGAGCGCGAAAGCTGTGCGGCAATTAAATTTCCAACAAGCATAATCTTTCCGCCGCCCAAAAGATCGGATATAAAGAACAATCCGACTGACGGCACAAACACGAATACAAATCCGGACAAGAGTCCCGGGAGCGTCAGCGGAAAGGATATGGTGAAAAAGCTTTTCCATCTGCCTGCGCCTAAATCCTGCGCCGCCTCCAAAAGCGAAAAATCCAATTTTTGTGCCGAGGAATAGACGGCAAGCGCCATCATGGGAAAGAGCGCATACACTGTGCCGATCACCACTGCCGGTGTGGTATAAAGAATTTCCAATGGCTTTAATCCAACCGACACAAGAAGCTTACTGATGATTCCGTTGGAACGCAATAGCGTCATCCAGCCGTAAATCCGGATCAGTCCGTTCGTCCAGAAGGGAACCGTCAGGAAAAACAGCAAAAGCTTTTTCCGCCGTGCCGGAAGTCTTGCGGCAAGATATCCGAACGGATACCCGATAAGCCCCGACAAAAGTGTTGTCCAGAATGCAATTTTTAAGGAGGCTGCAAAGGTTTTTAAGTACACCGGGGCGAATATTTTTTTATAATTTTCTAAGGTAAATTCCTGCCGGACGCCCCAGGTGACATCCTTTACAAGAAAGCTTAAAATCACCACATACAAAACCGGCAGAATCACAAACAGCAGGCAAAACAGCAGAAGCGGCAAGAGCGCCGGAGATTTACGCTTCATAGAGCGCCTCCTTTCCGGAGTTCTCCACAATGACTGCATCCTGCGGCAAAAAAGAGAGATAGACCCTCTCACCAAGCTCAAACCGTTCCTCATTCCGTGTGGAGATCATTTGTGTTCCCCGGTCGGTTTTCAGCTGTGTTTTTAAAATGCCGTTCAAATAAGTATTTTCGGTTACCGTTGCCGGAACAGATGCCTTTGTCTGCTTCCGGCTCAAAAGTAAACGCTCGCAGCGTACCGAAACGGTTACGTCCCGGTAAGGGGTGAGGGGGGTGGAAACCGGAAAAACAGCATCCTCAAACAGCAGCTCGGATTCGGAAAAGGTTTTTGCAGAAAAGAGATTGGTTGTTCCGATAAATTGTGCCACAAAGGCGGTTTTCGGATGATCGTAAATTTCCTGCGGCGTGCCGGTCTGCTCTAAAACTCCGCCCGACATTACAGCAATCCGGTCGGAAAGGTTCATCGCCTCCTCCTGATCGTGCGTGATATAGAGAAAGGTAATGCCTAACTTCTTTTGCAGACGCTTTAATTCTGTTTGCAGATACCGCCGCAGCTGTAAATCCAGAGCGCCTAAGGGTTCGTCTAACAGCAGGATTTCCGGGTCGTTGATGAGGGCGCGTGCAATTGCAACGCGCTGTTTCTGACCGCCGGACAGCGTGGAGGGCATTTGCCGTTCCATGCCGTCTAACTGCACTAAATGTAAAAGTTCGCGCATTCGTTCCTGTCGTTCTGCTTTTTTCACGCCGCGGATTTTTAAACCGTATTCAATATTTGCTCCTACATTCATATGCGGAAAGAGCGCATAATTCTGAAAAATGGTATTCACATTCCGCTTGTTAGGCGGTGTGTTGGTAAGATCCTCCCCATTTAAAAGTACCGTTCCGGAATCCGGGGGGCAAAGTCCGGCAATGATTCGTAACAGCGTCGTTTTTCCGCAGCCGGACGGTCCTAAGATGGAAAGAAATTCTCCGCGGAAAACGGAAAGCTCCAAATCCTTTAAAACGGAATGTCCGTCAAAGGCTTTTGAGATTCCGGAAAGCTCTAAAATGGGTTGGTTCATTTGGGTTCATCTCCTTGAAATGAGGGAATATATTGTTCGCCGGAGGAGCTGTCCTCCTGAATGTAGATGTTTTCTGCGCCTAAAGACGCCGCATAGTCAATCAGTGCCTCGTAATGCCCTTTCGGAATCCGGCGGAAAAGCGCCGGAATTTCTGAAACCTGGGGCATAGGGGTATATTGGCTCATCAGGCTGATCTGAATACTGTCTCCGTAGGTTCGGATCAGATAGTCCAGAATTTTTTTACTGTCAAACAGCAGTGCGGGGAGCATCAGATGCCGCACCAGAACCCCTTTTTTTAACATTCCGTCCGAATCAAATTCTATCGTTCCTGTCTGCCGGTACATCTCCTGAATGGCTGCGGCAGCTGTTTCAAAATAGTGCGGTGCGCCGGAATATTTTTGGGCATAGCTGCTTTTATAATATTTCAGATCGGGCAGATAAATATCAATCAGTCCGTCTAATTTTTTTAGTGTTTCGCAGGATTCATAGCCGCCGCAGTTATAGACGACCGGAACGGTCAGACCCTGTGCCTTGGCAAGGGTCAGCGCCTCTATGATCTGCGGTACAAAATGCGTCGGAGTGACTAAATTAATATTATGTGCACCCTCCTCCTGCAACCGGAGAAAATGTGCCGATAATTCGGAAACCGTGCAGGGAATCCCTTTTTTTCGGTGGCTGATTTCATAGTTCTGACAGAATTTGCAGCCTAGGTGACAGCCGGAAAAAAAGACTGTTCCAGACCCGTTTTTCCCGGAAATGCACGGTTCTTCCCAAAAGTGAAGCGCGGCGCGTGCAATCCGAAGCTCTGCGCTCATGCCGCAAAAGCCGTACTCTCCGGCGGTGCGGTTTTTGCCGCATTTCCGGGGGCAGAGCATGCAGTGTGTCAGTTCCTTATTCCAGTCCAATGGTCGTCCCAACCTTTGCCGGGGTGATGAAGCTGGAAACCAGGTTGTATTTGACCGTTCCGTTGATAATCGAAACCTCATGCACACCGTTTTCTATTGATTTGATACAGCTTTTGAGCTTGGGGAGCATGCCGCCGCCGATCATTTCGTTTTCGATCAGCGCGGTTGCTTTTTCCTTGTTCAGATAGTGTACCAGTG